>JAUVSF010000587.1 GCA_030597245.1 Acidobacteriota bacterium | reverse complement strand
TAAGGAAGTCGGCGTCGAAAATCCCGACAGCCGCAAAATCGCTCTTCTTCGTGCAAGGGAGGTCTGTACAGACGGTCATGGTCAGCAACTCGTCCGTTACGCCCGTGAAAGGTTGCGCGCCCTTGGTACGCATTCGGATCACGTTATCGAGCGAGCAAAGAATATCCTCCTGGCAGTCAGCATCAACGGTGCACGTGGCCCCACTAATTCCACCACCACAGGTGTTTGCTCCGACATCGCTGTTGAAGATGCAATCGTCGAGTTCTGTTGCACAAAGGGTGACACCGACCTTGGTGCCCGGTCTGCCGACCATACGAATCCAGACTGAGAAGTCCGTTGAGGGACCACAAGTTTCCGGATCAAGTGGATCGTCACTACACGTTTCACCTGCGTCCGGCCCTGCAGGGCAGATACCATCATCGCAAGCAACATCCACGGCGGGCAGCTGGAATATTGCGCCACCCTTGCTGCAGGCGTTTCCGTCGATCACCCGGAAATCGTCGCCAGGCTGCAATAAGATCGTGTTCGTCTTGGTAAGGCTTTCCCACTGCTTGCCGTGCGGCACTAAGCCGGCTCCGCAATGGACGCCAAGGTTGCAGTCGAAATCATCGTAGCATTCAGCGCCGCCAATGACGCATTGATTCAAAGTCAAGTCGCAGGAGTTTGTATAGCAATCAGCGTCCTCCTCGCAAATCGGTTGCACATTCTCGCCATTCGAACACTCGCCGATTTCGATACAGGCTATACCGATACCACAGTCAGCATCTGCTGTATCCGGAGTACACGCTTCAGACTCATCATCAGCGCACGAGTAATAGTTGTAGTTTGCCTTGACTGCAATCATGTGGCGGTTACTGTCCGTGAAATCCCCAGCTGGACAATTCTCATAGGCAATCACCTGCAGGTTGTAGTCCGCACCCGGAGGGGCTCCATTGCCGCCCGCCAGGGTAAACCCAATCGCGAATACGGCGATTACAGTTAGAATTAGACTTCTTCTCATTTCCTTACCTCCAATATTAAGGTTGTTGATTTACATGTCCAATGGGTGTGCATTCAATGAATGAACAAAAACCGTGTCCATTGAACTGTTAACGGAGTTTTACAAATCCGTCCTATCTTCGAAACACATTGGTTGGGATTGAGCGATCAAGACTTTGGAAGAACACTGCTTTTCTTTGGATTGGCTCGATATTGAGCAATTCTGCTTGCTGATTTGTCCAAAACCAACGGTTTCAGCGTCTTCTAATACTCCCTCCTGACCTCCTGAGGTGGCAACTTGACACATTGATACAGCAAGATGCGTTCCAATTGTGTAAATGGGCCTCTGTGTGGCTGTTTCTATTGAACTTGCGGTTAGGCTGTTGAGGAAATGGAGATTCGCAAAGAAAGGCAGACGAGGAAAATTTCCCCGATCTTTATGTTCGTAGGCAGGAGAATTTCCAGCCCGTTGGAAATTCTTTGAGGGAAGGGTAAGGGAAGAAGTTGAACCACAAAATCACGAAAGCACAAGAAAGGACAGGCCTGGTGACCAGGACCTCAAGATCCTCGTGCTTTAGTGGTTAAGAAGAGTTCTCAATCAACAGAACTGGGGAAGATGGACACACTGTGCCTCGATCAACGCGTCCGCCAGCTTGGTGGCTGTCTCATAGTCACTGACTCCTCCGTCGAGGATCAAGGCTTCCGCGAACATCTTTCGGTTCCCCGTGACCGCAGCTTCGACGGTTGCTTCAACTGCGGCAAGGCGGCGCAACAATATCGACGTCAACGGTATTGACAGTTCTCCGATCGGAGGAGCCACCATGCCATCCGCAGTCGCCAGGGCAGGGACCTCCAGCACGGCATCCTTGGGAAGGTTGCTCACACAGCCACGGTTGGGAAGGTTGGCCGCGTACGTCCTTCGACGATCCTGCCACAGACTATCCAGAATCTGCAGTGTCTGCATATGCTCGCCCCCGGTTGACTTCAGCCGTTCATCGTCGATCGGGCCATCCCCCTTCGCCAGATTGATTGTATCGTCATAGATCTTGTCTCCGGCTGCAATCGTCCGTTCGAAGGAATACGCATCGACGCCCAGGACACTCTCGTAGTACTTCCCACCTGGAAATCGGGCTGGGAAGAACTCGGTCACGTGCCGGTCCATAGGGGCAGGGAAGGCTCCAAATTCCTCAAAGAGTTCCCAGCTAAAGGGATGGGTGAGCATGCCTGGGTTACGGGCTTGTCCGAATGGGTTGGCCCAGCTATCCCTGTCTATCCCATTTGCTCGCATCTCGGCGAGTTTCTACCGGATCACGGGCCATAGGTCTTTACCATTCTCGCGCAGCTCATAAATCCATGTCAGGTGGTTCACGCCTGCCCACCGAGCCGTCACCTGATCCCGGGGGACTCCGGCTATCGTGGTTAGGAAATGAATGGTTTCCTCGGTTCCCATACAGAGCCCGAAAACAGGAAGACTGGTTTCTCTGCGCAAAGCTCGAACCACCGCAGTCATTGGATTCGAGTAGTTGATAAACCAGGCATTTGGGCAAAGGCGCTCAACGTCTGTGGCGATGTCGAGCATAGGAGGGATCATCCGCATAGCCCTCGAAACGCCGCCTGGCATCACTGAATCACCCACCGGCTGGTTGACGCCGAACTTACGTGGTACGAAGACGTCCTGTTCCCAGGCTCTTCGGCTTCCTACCCCGATCGTGCAGATCACAATCGTGGCTCCTGGAAGAACGTCCTTTCGTTCCACTGTCGAAGTGATTTTGGCCGGCTTGTCGGAATTGAGCATGTAGCGCCGGACCATTTTGTCGGTGGCTTCGAGGATGACGTGGTTGATGTCAACCAGCGCTATCTCCCATTCTCCCGGGGGCATCTGCCGCATCCAGTCGATGATGATCCCTTGAGTGAACATGGCGCTCCCTGCTCCGATCAGCACCATCTTCTGGGGAGCCGGAGGGGCTGGTGCGGTCCGAGGCTTTGCTTCACCACGTCGCTCACGCCAGGTGGCTGCCGTTCCGGTGGCTGCCAACATCTTTAGAAGAGTTCGACGTTCCATAACCCAGAGTGAAACAAAGGGATAGTTGATTGTCAAACAGGGTATCTGGTGAGGGATTCGCGCTGTAGAGGTTTCTGAGTCCGTTGAAGTAGCCGGTAACAGTGACAAATGACAAATGACAAATGACAAATGCCGGACCTGTCGCGCCGTAGCTCGGAGAGCGAAGGCGGACCTGTCCTCCGTAGCTCGAAGAGCGAAGGTGGAGGCCAGTTTCCATTCCCCGTTACGTTTCCGGAGCCCCGCCTCGCGGGGCGATATGCGCAGAGCCCAGGGCGAGTGCCCGACGAAGGAGGGCCAGCCCTGGGTCGCCGGCGATCCCCTCACAGGAGTCCCGCCTT
>JAUVSF010000222.1 GCA_030597245.1 Acidobacteriota bacterium | reverse complement strand
TTATTGTTAGCGGCTGGTATTTTGTTGATGTGTCCGTCCATAGCGCCGTAGTTCTTATAGCTGTTCCCTGGCTGGCGCTGAGAATCTCAAGGCGGGTACCGGAGGCCTGGCCCGCCTGGGCCTATCTGCTGACAGTTATCACTGTGAGTTTTGTGGCCGTGTCAATGGCATGTTACATAGCTGTAATTTCGTCTCCTCCGCTGGACGTAGAGTTTTAGTCTGTTGAACCAAAGGGCATAGCTGGACTGCACGTTGCGCATCAACTTGGAAACATTGAACAGGCGGCGGTTGAAGTGCTCCCACTGGGAGTCAGTCCAATGCAGGTAGGGCTGGCAGCTCGGGTGGGGATAGAACCGTTGGGCCAGGGCCAGTAACTCCTTGCGGGTAAGCTTGCGGAACGCTTCGAACAGACAGACCAGGTGATAGTGGTTGCCGAGAATTGACAGGTCAACCACCTGACAGAAGGACAGGCCGGTGTAACGGCGTATGATGGCGAGGAGTCGATCGGAATTCTCCGGTACCTGAAAAGGATAGTAGCCCGCCGGCCCGGCAACCTGGCCTCGGAGATGATAAAGACCGTCAGCGTCCATTTTGATCTGGCGGGGCAGTCGCGACATCGTTGGTTCCTTCCTCAAGGTCCATGACATCGACCTCTATAGAAAAGAACGAACGAATGCTCAAACCTGAGAAATTAACTACCGAGTAAAACAGTGTCCCTTACTCCTCCCCCGGTAGCCGCCGATGGCGGGGTTTATCTTCCTAGCGAAGATGGTGACATCTTCGCAGTCAAAGCAGGAGCGAAGTTTGAGCTGCTTGCTCAGAACAGTGTAGGCGAACTCCTCCTGGCCACTCCCGCTCTGTCAGACGGTATGATGTTCATACGGGCGCACCACCACGTTTTTGCTGTTGGACGGTAACCAGAGATCAATCCGCATTTCTTGCGAGGTTGAGTCGCGAAGCACGTGAAGAGTCCTCAAGCCCGTTCGTCCTTCGACAATCCCTAAAGCCCCCGGTCTCTGAGATCCCGGGGCTCCGTATGGTACGAAATAGGACGCGTGACGGAAAATAAGCTTTCAGCTTGTCATGACGGCTATCTTCCTTCTCAGGGCCGCGTGTGCATGGTCTCAGGGAAGGTCATACGGAGCCGGGCCCTTTCAGGGTCCGGAGATAACGTAACAATCGAGTACGTCCGCTGACGCAGTAGCTGCCTGGCGAGAAATGCGGCCAGCACCCCGTTCAACCTCACGTGCCCAAGAGGACGTCGCGATGGAAACTCAGTGAGCGTCTTACTCGGTTCATTTGCTGTCAGCAATGCAGTAGAGAACCTCTGTACGTTTGCCGTCTCTTTGTTGGCCAACGCGCATGTAGATGCGACTGTTACAGATCGTAGGTGTCGCCATGACATTCTCACCGAGCTTGTTTTCAGCGACGAGCTCGAATTCCTCAGGATTCGCCCGGAAAATGAACGTCTTGCCTTCTTCATTTGTAGCGAAGATGTGCTCACCTGCTAGGACCGGTGACGCGCTGAAAGTGCCGCCAAGCCGACCTTTCCAAACTTCCTCACCTGTCTGAGGTTTCCAACATCTGGCAATTCCAGCGTCGGTTACCAGGAAAAGGTGGCCGGCGTGGACCAGCATAGAAGGGACGTATACACTGACGCTCTTCTCCCATGCGATCTCCCCGGAACCATCTGCACGTACGGCAGCGACGTGTCGTTTTGGGTACCCTCCGCTGGCAAAGATAAGCTGCCCATCGGTAACGACTGATGTAACAACCTCAGTAGTCGAGCCCTCGATTTCCCAAAGTTTCTTGCCGCTGAGGGGATCGAAACTGGAAACGAGATTGGTGCCCGTGAGAATGAGCTGTTCTCGACCGGCGGCCTCCAAAATGATCGGTGATGTGTAGTTCGCTAGTTTAGGTCGTTCCTGTTTCCAGACGATCTTCCCGCTGGAGCGATCGAGTGCCACGAGTGCACCCCCACCCTTGTTGTCTGCCGAGGCTATTACCAGCGATTCGTAGATGGCCGGAGAGGAGCCAAACCCCTGGTGTAAAACGAAATCGGAAATCTTTGTCTGCCAGAGTTGCTTGCCATCAAGATTCAATGCGGTCGTGTAAACGGCACCCTCATTCAGGAAATTGATGAAGACGCGCCGGCCATCAAAGGCTACCGTAGCTGCCGCCAGGTTCGATTTCTTGTGACCCCCTTGCGGGAAACCTCCCCGATGTACATCGGTTTTCCACATCCTCCGTCCGGAGCGCCGGTCGTAACAGAGCACAGACTGGACCTCTCCTTCGTAATCCGCGGTCGCTAGAAAGACCCGATCTCCCACGACAGTAGGCGAACCGTGTCCGTTCCCAGGAATTGGGCTACTCCAGAGAATGTTTTCGGATTCGCTCCAGTGCAGCGGCGGTTTTTGATCAGCGACCGCGACCCCATTACGACTTGGTCCCCGCCACCATGGCCAGTCGTTCGCATCCACAGCGATTTAATTGTCTGCCGCAACTTGTTGCCCACCTCCGGCTCTTAAGCCCCCAACTGAAAGGTTTTGCAGCGTAATCACTAACAAGAATAAGAGAATACAAATCGTCGGTTTCTGTTGTTGCTGGAATAAAGATGAACCGTCATTTTGACACATGATCCGACCTTCTCACTTTCCTTCAGGCATAGAACCAAAAACGAAGAACACGCTAGTCATGGCCCAAGACCACCGAGTCCTGATCTGTCAGGAGCCACAGAGTCCCAGCTCACAGCTTCGGCAGCAATTCTGACACAAAGTAGGGATTCTGACATCCCCGGTGGATGGTGAATCTGTTCACGGCAAGAGCTCTTTATAGCGCTCGCGCAGCAAAGACTTCTGTACCTTGGCCATCGCGCTACGGGGCAACTCCTTCACAAATACAACGCGCTTCGGCACTTTAAAACTGACCTGATTCTGCTTTACCGGTACTACTACGTCATCCTCCTCGAGTGCGACAGAGTCTTCACAAACCACAACGGCCACAACACCCTCACCAAAATCAGAGTGAGGGACACCGATCACAGCTGATTCCTTGACCCCCGGCAAGTCATCAATAAACAACTCTATCTCTTTGGGATAAACGTTCAGGCCACCGGTTATGACCACGTCTTTGGCGCGGCCAACGATAGAAACGTACCCATCATCACCGATCTGCCCTTTGTCTCCTGTATTGAAGAAGCCGTCTGCAGTGAAGTCTTCAGCTGTCTTTTCCAGCATCTTCCAATAGCCCACGAAGACGTTAGGCCCTCTAACCTGCAGATTGCCGATCTCGTCCCTGTGCATGGAGCAGACTTATGAGGAAACGACCAGGCTTGTACGGTGACAAAACACTGGACGAACCTGATCAGTTTGGAGAAGGAGAATTCCTGAAATGCGTTGGAAAACTGGACGTCGCAGTACGAATGTCGAGGACAGGCGAGGTCGGAGACTGGGTGGGGGCCTGAAACTGGGCAGCGGGGCAACACTGCTGATCATTGTTCTGGCTCTCTTCCTGGGGCAGGATCCTCTTCAGTTCCTTGAAACTGCCGGCGAGTTTTCGGTTCCTGCTACTGACCAGACCGCAGGGATCACGGATGAGCAGGCCGAATTCATTTCTGTTGTTCTAGCTGACACGGAAGATACCTGGACCTGTCTCTTCGGGCAGGAAGGACGTCAGTATGCGCCCCCTACACTCGTCCTTTTTTCAGACCTGGTTCAATCAGCCTGCGGCTTCAACTCGGCCGCGGTAGGCCCTTTTTATTGCCCGCCGGATCGCAAGGTCTACATCGATCTCAGTTTCTTTCGTGATCTCAGCCGCTTGGGCGGCCAGGGTGATTTTGCCCGCGCCTATGTCCTCGCCCACGAGGTTGGCCACCATGTCCAGAATCTGCTGGGGATTTCCGATCAGGTCACCGCTCTGCAAAGCAGTGTGACTCAAGCACAAGCCGACGCCCTCTCGGTTCGGCTGGAACTTCAGGCAGACTGTCTTGCCGGAGTGTGGGCACACCACGCGGACCGCCAGCGACAAATCCTCGAAAGTGGGGATATTGAAGAAGCCCTCGCCGCCGCCGCGGCCGTTGGGGACGACCGACTGCTGAAGATGTCGGGGCGCGCCGTCACACCCGAGTCATTCACTCACGGGACCTCAGAGCAAAGGGCTCGCCGGCTGCGGACGGGCTTGTCCAGTGGGAGTCTTCAAGCTTGTGATACCTTCTCCGATCTCAACAATCGCTAACCCCGCCGATTCCCCTCCGTCATCGGATTAAGTGCCCGCTTTTCAATAACTTGTCAACTCGTCGTCACTGTGGTATGGACTTGCAAATCAATCGTCCTGCATGGCCCCAGGCCATTTCCGGAACTTGGGCCGCAGCGAATAGCTTGTCAATCTCAGCTGGATCATTCGACAAGATTGCTTCGGGCGATCCAGACTGACATTAAAGGAGAGTACCAATGGCAATTGTAAAAGTTGTGGAAGTCATCGCAGAGTCAAAGAAAAGTTGGGAAGACGCAGCTGAATCAGCCGTCAAGGAAGCTGCCAAGACCGTCCATAATATCAAGCATCTTTATGTTGAAGGTCAACAAGCCATCGTAGAAGACAACAAGATTGTCAAGTTCCGCGTGAACGCTAAGATCTCATTCCTCGTGGACTGACGTTTCCGCTGTGGCAGAGTGTCTGGGCGACAGTTCTTAGGTGCGCTGTCTTTGCCAGTAGAAACCGAGGCCTCCGGACAAAGGAGTGATCGCGAAGTCTTTCCATCAGTTGAACACAGAATCGGACGGTATGAGAACAACCGAGCCGAGGTCTCGCACCAACATACCCGTGAGCAAGAGCGGCAGATGCGACGGTTTGAATCAATCGCCCAGGCTCAACGGTTCCTCATGGTTCACAGTCAGATTCAGAATCTGTTCCGAGTAGGCCGCTATCATCTCAAGGCAGCGCATCATCGTCTGCTTCGGGACCGAGGATTCGAGGACTGGAGAGAGGTGAGCTGTATTGGTTGAGTAGGACCCGTGCTTAAGGGGACTCAGGACACTAGGCTTTCTTGTTATTCAATAGGTCACTCAGATCGGCGAACGGCCTGTAGGTTGAGGCGGACTCTCGTTTCTTGCCCGGCGTCGCCTCCCCGTATGACTCGGCAACCTCCTGTCGAGAGTGCTCATTATCATGACAGTAAAGGCAAAGCAGTTCCCAGTTGCTGCCATCCTCCGGATTATTCTGGTGGTTATGATCTTTGTGATGAACCGTTAGCTCACGCAACCTCTTGCCGCTAAATTCGCGCCCACAGCACGCACAAACCCAAGGATGGATCTTGAGGGCTTTCGCCCGATAGCTCTGCTCCCGTTGCTCCCAGCTGCGCCGGCTTTCGGCAACAATTCGGTCCATTCTCTCAACATCAACATCTGATTGTGTCTTTTTCGGAGACATGTGAGGATCTTCTCAGTTCACTAAGTCTTCAACAAAAGTAACAGGTGCTTGATCCAGCCACAACCGAAGCGTTGACTGGAAAACCAACGTCAGAGGATCCTTGAGCCAGCTTCTCAGGTTAGCGTCACCCAGTCCATGTTGTTCTTTCGAACGGCATACTCCATTTCCTTGAGGTAATCCCCGTAGCTGAGCATCCAGTGGAATCCGCGGGTTTCTTCGTTCAGTCGGTCAGTATCACAGGTGTAAGCCACATCAATTTGAGACCGGCAAATATCGAGAAAAGGGTTGTCGACGATTTCGGCTCGGAAGCCCATCCACCGCTCGAAGTTGAAATCAGGATCTACTACTGTAACTTCTTGTCCAATCTTCATTTCGACTTTTGGAGCCGCTCCCCAATCCGATTCAAAATGAGTCAGAATTCTAGCCGGTTCCAGGTTCACTCCATCCATTTTCCTCGGAGCGGTACAATGAGCCAGGGTCACGATGCCATCATGAGGATAGGTTGGATCCTGGAGGAAAACCGGCTTGCCAGAGATATAGTGGAGCAAAACACCCGACGGAATGACGACAAAGTCTGACTCACAAAAGGCCAAATAGCCCGCATCATTCAGTAGAGACAAGGGGAGACAGGCGGTTGTTTCTGATACCTCCATGATCGTCCCCATACATTGATTGATGGTGATCGCATCCGTCTCATGTTCTTTCAGTATCTGCTGGAACACTTCAGTCAGCAGGAATCCCTTCTCCACGAAGTCTCTCGATGTTTCCAGTGTGACATTTCCCTGGGCTAAGTACTTCCCGGCCTGATCCTTACTGGAGGCGACCAGTTCCCGGTGTTCCCAGGCTGACTTGAGTCGTTGACCCAACTCCTCGTAGCTGACATCAACCAGGTTCATGCCAAAACGCTTCTGAGTATTCTCCGGGGCAGATTTTCCTCCCTGGCCCCATCCGGCCGCACCACCGATACAAACGATCTTCTTACCTAAAGTGTTTTTCAATCCTGAAAGAGAGCGGAGCCTCCAGAGTAATTCCTCCGTTCGGTCTACGACGACATCCCCGGTATCGATTCCAGGTTGACCAAAATCATCGACCGTCTTTCGGAGAAACCGATTTGAGACAATCTCGTACCAGAGGTATACCGGCCCACTTCGATGTCTGAGAAACATGAGTGTGAACTTGTCCGGGTTGGTCAGAGCCTCAAGAATATCAACCCAGCCACCAGCCGGATACATGATCAGAGCATCGTGTTTACCGTCAGAAATCTTGTGAGCTGATTCCACATTTTGGACTGACTCGAGAGGCAGGAATCGAATCGGGAAATCGGCTTGATGGGCCAGTTTTTCCAGTTCCGAAGAAATCCGACTCCTTTCTTCGACGACATCTCTTTCCGTGTGAATTCCTCCCCAATGTCTCCAACTTGTCCCTTCACGCCGTTGCTGCAGGCCGTAGACAAAAACAGGCTGGACCACTAACGGATAGCGAATCGGATCAATCCTCTGGGAGAACTCGCTTTCCCAGCTAGAATTGGAAGCCGATACTTTTCGAGAGGCCATGACGGCCGAGCCGGCCGCAATTCCCCCAATTCCCGCCATAAACTCCCTGCGGCTGAATCCTGAAACACCACAACCCGCACAATGACTGGCTGAACAACAGTTGCCGGATATGGATGGTTGTGAACGCCCCTTCATGGTGAAACCTCCAAACGTGACTGGGTAATGTCTTGTTATCGATTCAATCGATGACCTCTTTCATTAGAAAGCTTTCACTCGCTCAAATCCAGTTTCTGGAATAAGTTGTGGCCTGTGGCAATATCTACGAGCTCGTGGAGAGGCGATAATGCTGCACATTCAGGCTTCCTGGTGGCTATTCAACCCGGCCAGCAGCTCCTGCAGGAAAAACGGGCTGAAGTCTTCAAACTGTAGAAACACCTGAGTCTTGAAATAGACAACTATGGTGTTGCTTCCCACTTCGGCTCGAACTGCGTAACAGAATGATCCCACCCTAGCGCGAGTTTACGGCAGAATTGGAATAGAAATCTCCTAACCTGTTGATTAAACAGGATTAAGACTCGTCCAGTAGCGTATTACCCATTTTCCTCGCCAAGTCGAAAAGGCCCAGAGTTTGAGCCAGGTTTTTCTGAGTATCATCCATCTCAGTTAAGACTCTTTCTGCCGAGCCGTTGGTATAGACGACCAGGGCTTCCTGGATTTTTTGC
>JAUVSF010000441.1 GCA_030597245.1 Acidobacteriota bacterium | reverse complement strand
GCCTTCCAGGCCGTCACCGAACAGCTAACTCCAACCTGACAAGCTGGAAGCTTATCCTCCGATCGGCTGCAAATGGGTGCCGTGGTGGAAGATGGCCTTCCAGGCCGTCACTTAATTGTCAGTCTCCAACATGACAAGCTAGAAGCTTATCTTCCGCCGTGCAGGCTGCTCCAGCCGCGTCACTCATGCCTTGTTCAGTCGATACCCCCATCGCGAGCCTACAACCCGACAAGTTTTCTTGCGTCTTTGCGTCCTTTGCGCGAAACGCATTTCTTTCACTCAAAGGGTTCAATCGTTTCTCTTTTTTCAACCAGTTGCTATTCTTTTGGGTATGGAAATCAAACCGAGTGAGGCTTTGCAGGAGAAAAGGATGTCCGACCTGGAGATCGGACAAAGGTCAACGTTCTCCAAGACGATTACCGAGAGCGATGTATACCTCTTTGCCGGTCTAACGGCTGACTTCAACCCAATCCACGTCGATCGAGAGTATGCAAAGACAACTCAATTCGGAGAACGAATCGCCCACGGTTTCCTGGTCGCCGCTCTCGTTCAGCCCTGCATGTCCGATCTAACCACTCCAGGTGGAGTCTCGCTAAACTACAATTTCTCTATGAAGGAGCCCGTCTTTCTTGGTGACACGATCACAGCGAGTGCTGAAGTCGTGGAAAAGCGCCAGGATAAGCCGATTGTGACACTTCAAATCCGTTGTCAAAAACAGAACGGGAGCGTCTGCATCGACGGAACCGCACTGATCTACATGATTTCGGAGAAGAGAACCCCGTAGCGCTTCATGCTGTTTGACCTGGGGTTCATGGACGCAAACCACAAGGTCACTAAAGCACAAACAGATCTTAGTGATTTTGTGACTTGGGGGTTAATCCCACAGCTGAGAATCCTCACCATCCCGGGACTTTGCCCTTGGATATTGTTAACTCAGTGAGTCCTTAGCCCTCAGCGTTGCTATCACATCAGCCTCCAGCGCAGAAGCGCCGGCGCACATGCTGTGTGATCGCTCGGAGATTGCAGATCTACTGAACGCAAGGACATGCGGGTCGATTCGCGCAAGCTTTTGCCCGGCTTCTTCCAGGAAGCCACCCAGTTTGTCCTGTTCAACGACCCGGTTTACGAGCCCGATCCTGAGGGCCTCCTCGGCGTCAATCGATTCCCCCAGAAAGATCAGCCACTTGGCACTGCTCTCTCCTATCAAGCGTCCCAATCGCGTCAGGCCTCCCCAGCCAGGTGGCCAACCATGCTGGATCTCGGGACAGGCGAAACTGGCGGACGGGGTGGCTACCCTGAGGTCACAAGCCAGAGCCAACTCCAAGCCTCCTCCGTAAGCGTAGCCATCAACAACGGCCATTGAAAGTGTCGGGAGCGACTCGATTCGGCTAAAGATTTTCTGCCCCATCCGAATCCAGCGGGCGGTTTCCTCGGAGTTTAAAGCACTCCACTCCTTTAAATCGCCTCCGGTGGAAAACGCCCGGTCACCCGCCCCCCGGATGACAAGAAAGCGCAAGGCAGCTGTTTCTTCGGCAAACGCAATTGCACGGTCCAGCTTCTTCAGCATCTCCCAGTTGATGCAGTTGAGCTTACTTGGACGGTTGAGGGTCAGTGTCAGCGTATGATCAAGTTGATCTTTCAGGACTGTAGGCTCCATGGGCGGTACCTCGATTCAGCTTGATTGGATGCGGCTCCTGAGGTTAAGAGGAAGATCCGAAAAGCATCGGGAATCCATGGTCTTCATCCTACTTGATACTTCGGGCGCAAAATCCATCATCCCCAAGACATCCCGTTCGAGATCGACCCCTGGAGCGATTTCTGTCAGCCGGAGCCCATCAGGTGTGAGCTCAAAGACGGCTCGCTCTGTGACGTAAAGAACTTCCTGTCTTTTCTCCAACGCATAGGGCCCACTGGACGTCACCTGCTGGACCTGATCCACGAACTTTCTCTTCTTCCCGGGTTCAAGCACCTCTAGAGTGCCGCCTTTGACCTGCGACCGGGATTTGACCGCGAACGAGCCGCAATATACGACGCGGCGAGCGTGCTGGGAGATGTCGATGAAACCTCCGCAGCCGGTGATCTGAGAGCCGAAACGGCTGGCGTTGACATTGCCCTGCCGGTCGATCTGGGCAAAGCCGAGAAATGCAATGTCCAGCCCACCCCCGTGAAAATAGTCGAACTGGTAGGAGTCATCCACAATCGCCAACGGCTGATACATGGCACCGAAATTCAGGCCCGTGGTGGGGATTCCACCGATGGCTCCCTGCTCGATCAGGAAGACGAGCAGATCGGTGATCCCTTCCTGTCGGGCAACGATTGGCACCCCGTCAGCCATGCCGAATCCGACATTGACGAAGTCCCCTCGGCGTAGTTCCTTGGAAGCACGTTTAGCTACGACTCGCGGAACCTCACCCAGCTCGAGGTTTCCCGGATCATACGGTTCATCTCGGCGGATGAGGGCAGGTTCGGATGGACTCAAGAAGGTCATGCCCTGATCCGGTTCGACAACCACCGCATCTATCAGCACAGAAGGCACTTTGACATTGACTGGAGGGGTGTGCTCAGTCTCACGGATCCTCTTGACCTGGGCAATGACCGTGCCCTGGTTCCTTTTGGCCGCCTGAGCGATCGACAGCATCGAGAAGGTCCCCACCTCATCTTCCATTGAGAGATTCCCCTCTTTGTCAATCGAACTCCCCCGAATCAGAGCAATGTCTATGTCGGGAGTCGGATAGAAGAGGAACTCTCTGCCCTCGATCTCGATCACCTTGACGAGGTCCTCTCTGGCCGAGGAGTTCAGTTTGCCCCCTTCGAGGCGGGGATCCACGAAGGTGTGAAGTCCGGTCTCTGTGATTACTCCGGGCACCCCCGAAGCTGCGGCACGCGTAAGATGGCTGAGTACTCCCTGGGGGAAATTGTAGGCCTCGATCTCGTCATTCCTGGCCAACTCTACCATCTTGAGGGAATTTCCCCAGAACCCCCCTACCGCCCGTCGAATAAGTCCCTGGTGGGCTACATGGCTGAGACCACGCTCCCCCGCATCTCCGATTCCGCACGCGTGCAGAATCGTGAGATTCCGCGGAGTGTGGGTCGCAATAAACCGTTCTCCGAGAGCCTGCAGCAGCCTATCCGGGACGGCGTGGCCGGCGCCACCGCCACCGATACACACAGTCGCATCGTCGGGAACCAGGCCAAGAGCCTCCGAGGGTGAAAGGATCTGGACTCTCATTAAACTTCCTTATCCTCCATGTGGTTTTGATGAGGCAGGCGGTTGAAGCAACCCGATCGCCGGCTCTCTCGCAAGCTTGAGGGTATTGAGGCTCAAGGAAGGAGTCAAGAGAGTTCTAGTTTCCTTACGGCAGGCCACGGCAACTTTACACTCCGAAAACAGGTATTAGGTTTCCGAAACGGCGTTTTTCTGATAAAAGGAGAACGAACCACTGGAAAGGGGAAAAAAACAATGAGCATGTCAAGAAGAGATTTTCTAGGCTCGTCAGCGGCGGCCGTGTTCACCGCCGGCACGGCAGCCCGGAGCAAGGTATGGGGTGCAAACGACCGGATAGGGGTCTGCGTGATCGGATTTCGCGGCCAGGGTCGGAGTCACATTCGAAACATCCTGAAGGAGGACGGCACCGAGATCGTGGCACTCTGCGATGTGGACTCGCAGGTCTTGGAGAGAGGCGTTCAGATGGTCGTGGAGTCTCAAGGGAAGGCTCCAAAAACCTATCGCGATCTCCGTGAGGTGATGGCAGATGATTCGATACAGGCTGTTACAACAGCCACTCCGAACCATTGGCACGCCCTGATCACTGTATGGGCTTGCCAGGCAGGCAAGGACGTGTACGTCGAGAAACCGATGTCGCATAGTGCCTTCGAAAGCCGTCAATGTGTTGCGGCCGCGAAGAAGTACGGCCGCATCGTCTTGCATGGGACTCAATCACGCTCAGATAGTGCACTGATTCGCGACATGCGATTAATCCACGAAGGATTCATCGGAAAGATCGTCCACTCCCGGGGAGTAGTCTACAAGAACGGCAACAGGAATCCGATTGGCCACGGCGCACCCGGGCCCGTTCCTGACTATCTGGATTGGACACTTTGGCAAGGCCCTGCCAGGGAGAAACCATTCCTGATCAACAAGGATCGAGACAAGCCGGGCCTTTACGTCCATTACGACTGGCACTGGTTCTGGGACTATGGAAACGGCGAGATCGGCAACCAGGGCGTTCACCAGATGGACATCGCCTGTTGGGCCCACAACCGGGGCATGCCCGTCAAGGTAACCAGCACCGGAGGTCGCTATGCCTGGGATGATGACGGCGAAACACCCAACACCCAGGCGACCCAGTTTACTTACAAGGACGGCTCACTTCTGACTTTTGAAGTGCGCAATCTCGGTTCCTTCTGGGAAGGTGGAGAGAAAGCTGGAGCAAGCACCAACAGCGTTTTCGGCGAGACCGGTTACTACATTTGTAACCGGGGATTCTTCGATTACAAGAACAAGCCCATTGAGGTCAACGAGGAACTGCCGGAGGACCTG
>JAUVSF010000601.1 GCA_030597245.1 Acidobacteriota bacterium | reverse complement strand
GGAATTACCAGGATTCTGTACTCCCAGAGTTGGTCTTTGGCATGGCGTCCAACAAACTGTGCATTTCTTCGAACTGGCTGCGATGGGGCACCCGTTAATGCACAGGTAAGCTCCTCGCTGAACGCTTTGAGGTCAAAAGTTATTGAGGTCGTGAGAGCCAGAATTCTCTCCAGCCTCTTTTCTGTCATATATCCGTTGGTGTCAAAGTTCACCTTCACATCTGGCTTTCTCTTCCTAGCCTCTTCCACGACTTTCTCAACATAGGGCAGGAAAATGGTTGGCTCTCCACCCGAAAAGAAGATTCGGTCAGCTCCCATGAAACGAGCGGAACTGGAATCGAGTGCCTTCACGCACTCCTCGGCCAGGATCTTTGGTTCTATAAACCCTCTCAGATCGATTTCATTATTCGGATACTGTGAGATTGTCCAATTCTGACAGTTCAAGCACTTGAGGTTACAACCGGCCAAAAAGACTGTGTAACTTTCTGGCGGTGCCGGATGCAACATGGTTGATGCAACCACCGGCAGAGTCCTCCCGCAGATGCCTGTCTCACCGACCAGGCGATTGACCTTGCACCTGTGCTCACACAGTTCACATTGTCTAAGGTCCTCGAGATACTCCCACTGCATCGGCCGCGTCCGCATTGTGGAGTGTATCACTCGTCATCTAAGACCTTGCGCTCTGTTCTTTTTTCGGAGGGTCGCGACCGCTGTAGAACCCGGCACCGACCGGCCAGCGAGACGAGCTATCAAGTCTCGATGCGGTGGGGAAGCACTCTGACCCGGCTAACCTTCTTCGTGGACAGTCTCATACTCAAACTGAGAACATGTTCTCTGAGGAGGTGGTCAACCTGAGATGAAAATCTTAATCACCATTTTTCTGTGTGGTGACATCATGACGGGACGGGGCATCGATCAGGTTCTACCTTATCCAATCGAACCCGCCATTTACGAATCGTACGTCCGAGATGCGGGAGTTTATGTGGAACTCGCGGAAAGGAAGAACGGTCGAATTCCTAAACCCGTGGAATTTGAATATATCTGGGGAGATGCGCTCAAAGAATTGGATCGGATCGCACCCGATGCGAGGGTGATTAACCTGGAAACGAGTGTGACGGCCAGTGCAGATCACTGGAAAGGCAAGGGTATCCACTACCGAATGCACCCCAAGAATGTACGGTGCCTTACCGCAGCCAAAATCGACATTTGCGTCCTGGCAAATAACCATGTACTCGACTGGGGCTACTCCGGCTTGCAGGAAACGCTGAAGACGCTTTCGAAGGAAAACATGAGAACGGCGGGTGCAGGACCCAACGAACGGGAGGCGCGGGTCCCGGCAATTCTGGAGATCGAAGGAAAGGGCCGCGTCGTGGTGTTTGCCTTCGGTGAAGTCGGCAGTGGCATCCCTCCTGGCTGGAAGGCAACCGCGGACCGGCCCGGTGTGAACCTTCTAACAAACCTGTCGCGGGAGACAGTCAAGCGAATCGCCAGGATGGTCAGGGCAGTCGAGCAAGAAGGAGACGTCGTCATCGCCTCGATTCATTGGGGAGGAAACTGGGGTTATGGTGTTCCCAGGAAGCAGCAAGAGTTCGCTCATCAACTGATTGACGACGCAGGCGTCGACATCATCCACGGACACTCGTCTCACCATGTGAAGGCCCTCGAGGTTTACCAGAACAAGCTCATCATTTATGGCTGTGGTGATTTTCTGAATGACTATGAGGGAATCGGCGGATATGAGCGTTTTCGGAACGACTTGACTCTGATGTATTTTCCGA
This sequence comes from Acidobacteriota bacterium, assembly GCA_030597245.1. Classification (GTDB taxonomy): domain Bacteria; phylum Acidobacteriota; class UBA6911; order RPQK01; family JAPXNP01; genus JAUWTT01. Next base: position 1,407 of record JAUVSF010000601.1, on the reverse strand, counting down.
GCGTTAATCCATCGAGCGGGGAATTGGTCCGCCTGCGCATGATACCTATGAGGATACGGCGCTTTAGACTGCGAAAGGCCTCGTCCGCAGAAGCCGAGTGGCTGAGAGATGTCCTCAACCGCGAAGGTCTGCAGTTTGGCACTCGGGTAAAACTCCAAAAGGACAAATCTCTGGAAGTGGTCGGTCCGAACCCATAGCGACCCGGCCGACCCGGCAAGAGCCCGCGGTGTCCAAATATCCAATCGAACCGTAAGCAGTTGATTTCTTGTCAGGCATGAAACGTTTTGGCCTGAAAATAACCGGGGAGACATCTGGTCGTTGTCCTATGCGGATTTCGCATGGGAGACACCGCCCGCCTGGATGGGCCGTCCGGTAGCCGAGGCCTTTGCTAAACATTTAGTTGAAGAGTGACCCCAGTTGCTCAGTCATGTGCACCGAAAGAAGTGGAAGACCTGTGGAAACTGAGCAAGGTATTCAACGAGGTTGAGCACTGGAGCATCCTGCACTCAAACTGTGCAATATCTCGACCATCTAGCTTCTGGCTTCACCGCTCTTGTCCCACCCAATTTGCCAGCTTGATTCCGATAGCCTGCAACACGAGATACTTGTCTGCATAAAGGCTTCGATAACCCTCAAGTTGGTGCGAGTATGGCGAGTGGGTTCAAGAGTTGTGAATCTAACGCCTCCAGCCGCGGTCAGAGGCAAGAGTAGCTGATCCGCTAAGCGTTTGGCGACCGCGGCGTCTGAGCGTAGATAATCCTGCACACGACTGAGAACACGCTGAGCCACGGTCTCGGCCCGCAGCCCCTTCTTGCCAACTCCAACGAACACTTCCGTGATCCGCTGTGACCGCACCACAACATAAATGACATTGCCGGCCCCTCTTGCTGCAGACAGCTGACGAAGCCTCAGCTGCTCTGGTTTCAGCTTGAGTTCGCCTGCAACTACGCTGAGCTCCCGCTGGCCAATGTGTTTCGGAAGCTTTGCGACCAGGGCTTCCGCCCAGATCTCCCGAATGCTACCTCGCTTGTCCAGTGTCAGCGGACGAAGTTCTTCTGACGGCTCGACCGTTACTTCGATCCTTCCCCCGCCTGTTGGATAGAAGCCTGGGCGAACCAGGCGCGCCGTGACTCGGGGGCCCATTTGATTGATTAAGGGAAGGAAGGCAAGCTTCAGGAACTCGAAAGACGGTGCCGAGGGATTGTGTGTTCCACCATCGAGAACCAGCCGCGAAAGGGCAGGTGCGGTGAGCAGTGCTGGTAAAACCGTCTGGAGAACCAGAATCGTACTCCCCGCGGTGCCAATGTTGAACTTGTATTTCCCTGGACGAATGGACTGGGGAATAAACTCGAGTTCCAGCGAACCCAATTCATTTCCGCTTACTTCTGCCTCTCCAATCTGTGCGGC
>JAUVSF010000250.1 GCA_030597245.1 Acidobacteriota bacterium | reverse complement strand
GGTATCCTCCTTCGCTCTTCGAGCTATGGAGGACAGGTCTGGTTTCCGGCATCCCGTATCTTGCGCCCAGTACCCGTGCAACTCAGAACTCCAGTTCAACCGTCAGCAGAGACTTCCTCAAATAACCGCAGTATCTCCTCCGGTGAAGCAGTCCCCGTAGTTCCCAGTTTTCTTATTGTCACTGCAGCTGCCAGGATTCCAAACTGAATCGCTTCCCAGAAATCTCCCGTCGCGGCCAGCGCAGACAAGAACGCGGCACTGAAGGCATCCCCCGCGCCGACGATGTCCAGGGGTTCGGGAGAGTGGATGGCCGGAAGCTCTCGACACTGCTGCCCATCGAAACCAATGACTCCATGCGCACCTCGCGTCACGACAACAGGTCGTTTGGTTCTCTTGTGGATGATCCCACAAATTTCAGCGAAAGAAGCCTGCACATCCTCTCCACCTCTCGCGGCTTCGTGTTCGTTGATTTTGACGAGTAGGTTCCGAAACTCCTGGATTCGAGTTCTTGAATCGACAAGGCAGGGCTGGTCGGGATTGTTGTTCCCCAGCGCGATCAGCTCATGGCGAAGAGAGGTTGTTACCGAACCGCAGTCTTCTTCCTGAACCTGATCGAGTACGATAACTCCGTCCACAGAGAGGAAAGCCTGCTGAAGCCGCTGTGCCAGTTCGTTCTCCAGGTGACTCGGAGTCAGAGTTCGATTCTTGATGTCAAACCGCCGGTTTTCGACCTGGGAGGTATCAGGCTGGAGGAAGAGGGGTTTGGTGTAAGTAGGCGTGAGTCGTTCCGGGCTGCTGATCAAGAGGTCGGTGGTTACGCCCGCACGGCGCAAACTCCGAGTCAGCTCGAGGCCATTCCCGTCGTCTCCGATGATTCCGAGGGCTACAACCTCCTTTACACCTAACGCGGCGAGGTCGTTGGCGACCGTTCCAGCAGCCCCAGCACTCAACCGGACTTCGACGACCTGATTTGCCGGAAGGCCGGTCTCAACAGAAGTTTCCTCGAGTTCTGGGTCTGTCACCCAGTACTGGTCGAGGAAATAGTCGCCAAGCACCAGTATCCTGGTTTGGGAAACCAGTTCGAGCACTTTCTCCAGCCTGTTTTGATCAATGCTCATGATTTGTCCGACAGATTTCGCAAGGCTGCAAATAGATCAAGGAAAGTTTGCCGGTGTGGGCCACGGAAATAGAAACTGGATCCTCCATCGGCCACTGTACGGATCAGAACCGTTTTCAGAGGTCGAAAGAAATAATGCGGGTTCTCCCGCGACGGTTCAACCGAGAGATCATCGTCCAGGGGCACCAGATCAAAGACAGCCGATGTAAAACGGGTGATGGAGCGCCCCTGTTGTCGTGCCAGGTTTCGCGCCATCGTCAGCGCTTTCAAATAGACCTCCGGTCCCATCACTGCTGTGCCGTAGTTCAGGAAAACCCCGTTTTCAAGGTTCTGAAGCGTATGAGCGAGAATCAGGAAGTCATCGTATGAAGCTGCACCCAAAGCCGCCCCATCACAAGAAGGATGTTCATGGATGATGTCATACCCAATACCAACGTGGACTGTGGCAGGAATGCCATTTCGGTAAGCTGCCGCCAGAAGGCTAAGTTCTCGATGCGGAAAATCGCTCTCTTCAATAGCCTTACCCACAGCTTCACCAAACCCAAGGTGTTCTTGACGTCCCTCTTTGACGATATCGTTTATTCGTCCTGTCTCCTCCCAGAGACCGAATTCACCCTGCTTGACATATTTCGCAACACTCTCTGTGGTTGCCCCGATTCGTGCCATCTCATAATCGTGAATAGGTGTAGCACCATTCATCCCCACATGGGTGATGAAACCCTCTTCAATGAGACGGATGATGTGGCGTGTAACACCCGCCCTCAGGAGGTGAGCACCCATCATCAGAATCACTTCCGCACCTTGATTGCGAGCCGAATCGATGCGGCGGGCGAATTCCTGGATTTTGGAATCTTCAGGCTCAGGCAGTGGTTCGATCTCGAGAACATCGGCCACCGTGAGCAGATGTTCTCTTTCACAAAGTGGTTTTAACTCGAGACGGCTGCGGTCAAAGCGTTTATAGCGGCTCATGGTTGGGATTCCTCCAAGCTAACTGTTTCGGGTCGCTTAAGAAAGCCTAGCAGGGGGAGTGCGTTCCCGAAGTCGGGAATGAGGATATCAGCCCCGGCTGAAGCAAGGCGCCGGCGTTTCCACTCATCCCAACCAGGTTCCCCGTCCTCACGGCTGGCTACGCCAATTGCTATGCCGCCAACGCGTCTCGTATCTCGAATCTCGACATACCCATCGCCGAACGCCATGAACTCCGGGCCTCGTAGCTCGAGTTCCAAAAGAATTCGGCTAATCACCATCTTCTTTGAAAACTGCGTGTATTCGTCGAGAGCACCGAATATCCTATCTGGAAAGAAACGATCCACATCCAGCAGCCTTGCTTCCTCGAGTACAAATTCCTGGTCGGTCCCACTGGCAAGATAAAGTGGAATCCCCTTGAGCTGTAGCTCTTCGAGAAAGGTAGCCACACCTCGCACTCTCCAGTCTCTGGGTTGGTAACGCCCCGATTCGAGCCCTTCGATTCGGTATTGGATGGCATCCATGAGGCGATCATGATAGCGGTGTTTGTAAGACAGGGCATCCATGGGCCTGCCTCCCCGCTTGCGAACCTCGTCACACAAATGAAACATCTGATAAATGGTCTGTTTGCCCGTCAACTCGGTCACAAATTCCTCAATACTCCTTGAGAGTTCCGAAGGATCTTCCTGTGGGGCGACTTCGAGAAGGACTTCAAGCATGAAGTCGACCATGATCTGTTGCCATCCGCCCCGAAGTAGCGAAACTGTGCCATCGAAATCGAAAAGAATCGCTTTGGTCTCACCTGTCGGTATCGGTCTGAGAAGTTCCATGAACAGTATCCTCTCCCTCACTTTGCACCCGTTTGGCTCATAAACGGGCAATTGCCTGTCCCGAATGCGATACTTATTCTAGGAGTCTGTACGGCGGAAGGAAAGCGGTCGAGAGCACGAATTTGTTTTTAAGGAGCATTAAAAATGGATGAGAAAAATGCCACCGACTCAGATCCGTTTGAACGAGTAGATTACCGGCGTTTTGTCGCTTGGACTCGACGAATCGAAAGAGAAGCACCCTTGTTAAAGAGAGTGCTCGAGAAAGCTCCTTCGATGCGCGTCCTCGACCTGGGTTGTGGGACGGGGGAGCACTCCCGTTTTCTGAACTCCCTTGGTTGCGAAGCAGTGGGCGTTGACCGCTCAGAAGCCATGATTCGCAAGGCGAAGGAAGAGCCGGTTCAAGAAGGCGTTGAGTTCGTCCTGGGAGACATTCGAGAACTTCCTTCACTCCTGACATCAGGATTCGGAATGGCCATTGCTCTCGGCAACACGTTGACCGGCCTGGTTGAAGACGAAGATCTCGAGAGGTTTCTTTCCGGACTAGGGGCCGTTACCGATCGCGGGGCACTGTTTCTGTTCCAGATACTCAACTACAAGCGAATCTTCTCCCAGGGAATCCGTTACCTGCCGCCCAACCTGGTGGATGGTGACGACGGATCCACAACTATCTTCTTGAGGCTCATGAAACAGCTGCCGAGGGGTAGGGTAGAGTTCTGCCCTTCGACGCTCAAATATGATCCCGAAAGGGATCCTCCCCTTATGGTCATCCAAAGCCAGGTGATCACGCTCCGTGGGTGGCACAACGAAGAGCTGCGGCACCAACTGGAAAACGCCGGCTTTGAGGTGGAGGGTGTTTACGGCGACATGTTGGGAGGGACGTTTGACCCGGAAGACTCACACGACCTGGTGGTTCTCTCGAGGAGAAGGGCCGACTGAAGACCAGCGACCGGATGCCGGATACCGGATGCCGGACCGGTTCCCTTCGTCGCGAACCTTGTCGTGAGCCTTGTCGATTCGTCCACGCGGATTCCGACGAAGTTCTCGATTAAGTTCATGACAAAGAATGATAGATGCCAGATACCGGCTTTCTTCGTCGCGAGCCTTGTCGTGAACCTTGTCGATTCGTCCAAGCGAATTCCGACGAAGTTCGCGACTAAGGGGGTGCAAGCCATCTGGCATCGGGTCCGGCATCTGGCATCCGGTTACCTCCCCCGGGCATCCTCCATATTGTGCACTGAGGCAGGAGGGGCTATATTCAGAGGAACATCGATTGTTAATTGAAGAAACGTTTACGCTAGATGAGGTCGGAGGTGAAAAGCTATGAAAGAAACTGTTGAGCGAAGAGACTTCCTGAAATTGTCGGGTTCAGGCCTTTTGGCTGCGACGTGGACAGCGAGATCGAGTACGGCGAGAGCCTCTGTCCAGGCACCTGCCGAGAAAGGTCCTCGTTTTAAGAAGTCTCTCAAGTTCGGGATGGTCAAAGAGGACTTGTCGATTATGGACAAGTTCAAGTTGCTCAAGGATGTCGGTTTCGATGGTGTGGAATTGGACAGTCCAAACGATCTCAACCGGAATGAGATTCTGGATGCACGAGACAAGGTGGACTTTCCTATTCCTGGTGTCATTGATTCGGTGCACTGGCGTAAGACCCTTTCAGATCCGGATGCCACCGTTCGCAGGGAAGGCCTCGAAGGGTTGAAGACAGCGCTCAGGGATGCGAAGGCCTATGGCGCGACTACAGTTCTGCTGGTGCCGGCGGTAGTGAATGCGGAGGTCGCCTATGATGTTGCTTACAAGCGGTCGCAAGCCGAAATACGGAAGGCTCTTCCGCTGGCGGAGGAACTGGGAGTGAAGATTGCGATCGAAAACGTGTGGAACCACATCCTCATGAGCCCGATGGAGATGGCTCGCTACATCGACGAAATCAATAGTCCCTGGGTAGGAGCGTATTTTGATATCGGCAACGTCGTTAATTATGGGTGGCCCGAGCATTGGGTTCGGGTTTTGGGTCCTCGGATCTTTAAACTCGATATTAAGGAATATAGTCGGGAAAAGAGGGATAAAGAGGGGCCGTTTGCCGGATTCCGGGTCAAACTGGGTGAAGGAGATGTGGACTGGCCTGCAGTCAGAAATGCGCTGGCCCTGATTGGATATACGGGGTGGACGTCGGCTGAGGTGCGGGGAGGAGACCGAACTCGCCTGCAGGAGATCTCCGAAAGGATGGATACGGTTCTCGGGCTGGCCTGATTTGAGGTACCGGTTTGACTGCTCGCTGTCGGCCTGAGGAAGCAGTCAAAGTCGCTCGCCCCCGTTTCAGACTCCTCTGCCGCCCATGGAAATCGAATGAAGGTGAAGCTGGCCTATGGCCGTGAAGGACTGGAGGTAGATCTCCCCGACGAGCGGACCACCGTCATCGAACCGCTGTACCCTGCTGGGTTAGCGGATGAGCGGGCTGCGTTGAGGGAAGCGATTAACAACCCTCGAGCCGGTGCCCCTCTGAGTTCTTTGGTCAAGCGGGGTGACACCGTGGCGATCAGCGTCTGCGATGTGACGCGGCCGATTCCCACTTCGCGAATTCTACCGGTACTCCTGAAGGAGTTAACGCGACTTTCACCTGAGAGCATCACCATCCTGATTGCTACGGGAACGCATCGTCCCACATCCCGGAAGGAACTCGCCTCAGTTCTGGGGGCGGACATTCTCTCCGGATTCAGAGTGGTCAACCACGAGTGCCAACGGAAAGACTCTCTCAGCTACCTGGGAGACACGGCCTCTGGAATACCGATTTGGCTGAATCGAGAATGGGTCGAAAGTGATGTGCGGATCACGGTTGGCTTCGTCGAACCACATTTCTTTGCCGGCTTCAGTGGTGGGCCGAAGATGGTTGCGCCTGGGCTGGCAGGACTCGAAACCATCCTCCAACTTCACAGCGCTGCCTTGATTGCGGACCTTAACGCCACGTGGGGTATGACAGTGGGGAACCCAATCCATGATGCTATCCGTGAGATTGCCACCAGCGCAGGCGTTACCTTTTCTCTCGACGTGACGATCAATCGGGAGCGGCGGATCACGGGTGTCTACGCCGGTGATCTGCTGGCGGCTCACGGCGAGGCCTGTGAATTTGTTGCAAGCACCGCGATGCGGGAAATTTCTCGCCCGTTTGAGGTTGTGGTAACTACCAACAGCGGGTATCCACTGGATCTAAACCTGTACCAGGCTGTCAAGGGAATGTCGGCGGCAGCTCGGGTTGTGAAGTCGGGAGGTTCCATCATCTGTGCCGCCGAATGTTCTGACGGCATTCCTGATCACGGGGAATACAAAAAGCTATTGACATCAGCAGTTGGTCCGCAGGAGCTCCTGGATAAGATCGGTTCCCCAGGCTTCTCCTGCCAGGACCAGTGGCAGGTGCAGGTTCAAGCACAGGTCCAGCTCATCGCTGAGGTTTTCCTGAAGTCTGAATCTCTGACCCCTGAAGAAGTGCGAGCAGCCCACCTGGAGCCGGTGGAGAGTATCGAAGATAAGGTAAAAGAGGTTCTTGATAAATGGGGGCCTGAGGCGAAGGTCTGTGTGCTGCCTGAGGGTCCGCAAACCATCCCCTATATTAGGAGGAAACAGTGAAAATGAAAGTGACACGAAGGGAATTTGCAGAAATGGGTGTCAGATCGGCGGCTGCAGTCGGCGTCGGTAGTCTGGTCGCCATCCCATCGATAGTGGGCTTGGGGAGTGCCGGTGAAGCTTGGTCCAGACCGGCGGGAAGCAGGTTCACGCTTTGCGTGTTTTCAAAGCACCTTCAGTGGCTTGATTTCAAAGGGGTCGGTGAGTTTGCTGCCGAGGTAGGGTTTGACGGTGTGGATCTAACAGTTCGACCGGGAGGTCACATACCTCCTGAGAGCGTGCGAAATGATCTTCCCAAAGCACTAGAAGAGATTCGGAAGGCCGGGCTGGCAGTCCCAATGATTACTACCTCGATCACAGACGCAAGAGATCCGAACACTTCTGCAATCCTGGAAACTGCCGGCTCTCTGGGCATTAAGTACTATCGGCTTGGGTACTATCGGTATCACGATGAAGAACCCGTGCAATCGACACTGTCGCACGCGAAAACCCAACTTTCAGGGCTAGCTCGGCTCAATCAGAGGTATGGAGTGTGTGGGGATTACCAGAACCACGCAGGAAGGAATTACTTTGGGGCTTCCATTTGGGATCTATGGAACGCAACTGAAGGGATCTCTCCCGGACTGATTGGAAGTCAGTTTGACCTGCGGCATGCCATGGTTGAAGGGGCCCTTAACTGGCCTGTAG
>JAUVSF010000615.1 GCA_030597245.1 Acidobacteriota bacterium | reverse complement strand
GTTGGGGAATTTGTCGAGCAGATCACCGACGCTCTTCAGGTCAAAGGCCATCGACGCGATGTGGGCGAGAACGAAGCGGGTGTTAGGATGCTTGGCGAGCATGTTCTCCCGGTGCTGGAAGATCTCTTCGATTCCGGGGCGTCCGGTGCCGTAATAATTTCCGTCGGGATTGCTCCGCCATTGGCCGGCTTCCCAACGCTCGTTTGCGGGCCCGACCGGCTGAAAGCGGGCTGCCGGGTCGCTGACATGGATCATGACCGGCTTATCGTGCCTGGCACACATCTCCCAGATCGGGTCGAAACGAGGGTCGTCACAATGTATGTAGGTGCCATCGGGGTTCTGTAGCTCGAGGCCAAGGGCCTTGTTGATCTTCAGTCCAGCGGCGCCTGCCAGAAAACAACGCTCCAACTCAGCTGCGTTTTTCTTCGACCATCCAGGTTCGTTGATCCCTTCATAATCGACCCGAGCAAACTGCAGAAAACGATCCTTGGCAGCCTCACTTGCCTTCATATGGTTGTCAAACGTCTCACCAAATCCGCCATCCATGTTACAGATAACACCAACGCCAGCCTGGTCCATCACCTCAACCATCTTCGCGTAGTCTTCTGGTGTCTGCAATCGGCGGCCGTGGAGGTGAAAGTCAATGGCGGGGTACTTGGCCCTCTGAATCTCAGTCCTCTTGACGACGAGCACGGTATCGGGCATCGGCCCTTCTTCCGGCGCCCGTTTAAAGTCTGGATGATTTGGAAACTGCTCCTCAGCCACTGCCTGTTCTGACGGAGCGGTTGAACAGCCTGGAACGAATGCTAATAACACTAAGAAGGAAAGAATTCGTCGCATTGCTGGTTCTCCTTGGCAATAACCCCTTGGGGCGCTAAGTGAAATGCCCGGCTTTATCGCCTGCGAGGCCCTACGGGACTTCATTGTAAGCTCTGCCCTTTCGTGATGCCACTCTGAGGCTGAGAATAACGGGTCCCGGGGGGGATGAGGGCCGTCGCCGATTACTCTCCAGGCTATGAGATTGTATCTGGAAAAGCTCTCGCAAATTCTCAATACTTCGGTACACTATAGAAGGTGTTTACCAGTCGAACCTTATCTTGGGTTGGGAAAAAGGAGGATAAGCCATGAGTAGAATTCGTCGAAGGACGTTTCTGAAGGGAGTTGTAGCTGGTGCAGTACCAATTGTTGCACTCAATCACTCCTCTGGGGGCGGAGAAGTATTGGGAGCGAATGATCGTCTGAGGGTTGCCATCTGTGGACTCAATGGTCGTGGCAAGACTCACATGCGAGAGTTCGCGAATCTGCCCAATGTAGAGATCGTTTATGTGGTGGATCCCGATCAAGAAGTCTTGGATCGAGCACTTTCCAGTCTCCAAGAAAATCCCAATGTCAAGAACAAGGTCCGAGGAATTCCTGATGTTCGCACCGCCTTGGATGATCAGGAGATCGATGCCATCTCGGTGGCGACTCCAAATCACTGGCATTCGCTAATGACTATCTGGGCGGCTCAGGCGGGCAAGCACTGTTATGTGGAAAAACCAGCGAGCCATGATATCCAAGAAGGTCGTGTTGCGTTGCAGGCCTGGAAGAAATATGGGACGGTGATCCAGCATGGAACCCAAAGACGAAGCAGTCCCGAGACTGCCGGGCTCCATGACGCCATTCGGGCCGGGAAGTTTGGCAAGCTCTTGATCTCCTATGGCTATTGTTGCAAACCTCGCAAGGGTATCGGGTTTGAGAAGATATCCAATCCTCCACCAAATCTGAACTGGGACCTCTGGCGCGGGCCAGCCGAAGTCAAGGGATACCATGCCAACTTCGTTCATTACGATTGGCACTGGTTCTGGAAGACTGGTAATGGAGACATGAACAACCAGGGCACACATCAGTTGGATGTTGCTATGTGGGCTCTGGATCCGGAGTTGGATCATCCGCAGCGTGTCATGGCTCTGGGGGGAAGGTTTTCCTGGAACGATCAGGGCGAAACCCCGAATACAATGTTTGCCATTGCCGAATATGCGAACGGGCAGTCTGTGTTCTTCAATGTGCGCAACGTGAACTATGAAGGCTACGAACGGCAGGTGGAGAACGAGTACTATTTTGAAGACGGCGGGAAGATCGTCCGCGGTAAGTACTATCCGGCTGGTAGCAAAGAGGGAGAAGAGGTCAAGATCGAACCCGGTGCAGTGACTCCTGGAGGGGCATTTGGGAGTTTTGTAACCGCGTGTCGAGAGGGCCGTCCTGAGATGTCGAATGCCGATATGGCCGTTGCCCACCAGTCATGTGTTCTCGGTCACTTGATGAATGACTCCTATCGACTGGGAAAGAAAGTGCCCTTCAACGCCCAGGCTGGTCGCTTTGGAGATGATAGGGCCGCCTATGATCACTTCATGAAACTGCATGCCATTATGCGTGACGGCTGTGGCGTTCCTGAAGATAAGGAGCATTACGTGGTCGGTCCGTGGCTGGAGTTCGATGGAGACTCGGAGGTCTTCCAGGGTGAGTTTGCCGATCAGGCCAACAAACTGCTGAAGGACGAGAACCGGAAGGGTTTCCAGGTACCAGATTCGCACAGAGTGTGAAGAAGCACTGCCCGACTTGTGAACATGTACCGACCCTATAGCCTTTTCTTAGCTAACCCAGCCTGCACCGCGGAGGTTAATATGAAACGCAGAACACCCCTGAAACTACTCTTTCTATGCTCTCTCTTGATTGTTGATGTGAGTTATTCACAGCAATTGGGCGTTGAAGTTAAACCTTCAAGAAGAGGCGATAGAGTAGAGATTACCGTTAACGGAAAACCTTTTACCACATATATGAATTCGATAAACGCTCTCGATATAGGGAAACCGGTATTTGCCCCGATATATGATTCAAACGGGACAATTGTAACCCGTGGTTACCCTTTGATTCATGGCATAGAAGGAGAGAATGAAGACCATCCGCACCATACTGGCGCCTTTTTTACTTACGGCGATATAACAGCGGGTTGGGTCAAATCACTTAATTTCTGGGCCAGCAGGTCAAGAGGCGAAAGGATCAGAACCACAAGAATCAGTGATTGCCAAAGTGGGAGAGATTTCGGCTCATTGACCACGGTGG
>JAUVSF010000223.1 GCA_030597245.1 Acidobacteriota bacterium | reverse complement strand
GAGGAAGTCGTTGTTGAGATTCTTGACGAACAAGGGACAGTGATTCGTACCTACAAGAGTAAAGCCGAAGAGGAGAAGGCGGAGCCCGACTCACCGTTTCAGCAGCCTGAGAAGAAAGCAGCCCCGGCGAAAGCTGGATTGAACAAACTTGCCTGGAATCTGCGCTACCCCCAAATTGAAAAACCAAAGGGAATCGTTGTTTGGGGATATACAGGCGGACCCGAAGTAGTTCCTGGTACCTACAGCGTCCGGCTGACCGTGGGCGAGTGGACGGATACCAAGACCTTCCGCCTACTCAGGGACCCTCGGAACGAAACAACTCAGGAGGAACTCGGAGAGCAGTTCGCTCTTATGCAGGAGATCAAGAGTGCCATCGATGAACTCTATGAAACGGTGCAAAGGATCCGTTCAGTCAAACTGCAACTCTCAGAGTTTGGAAAGCGCGCTGAGAAGGCCGGATATGGCAAGGAGTTGCAGGAGGATGCTGACACTATCAGTGACAAACTTACTGCAATTGAAGAAAAGCTCGCCCAGCCAAAGAATGAGAGCAACCAGGATCCACTGAACTTTCCGCCCGTGCTGGACAATCAGCTTGTGTACGTTTATGGGTATGTCGGAGGCGCCGACGCCCGGCCAACTCAAGGTGCTCATGAGAGATTTGCCGATTTGAAAAAGGAACTGGAAACGCTCCTCGAGGAGTATGCAGGGGTCATCAAAGATGATGTCGCAGCTTTCGAGAAAAAGGTGAAGGAGAAAGGAATTCCGCGAATCCTCCCACCAGAAGGGAAGGAGTGACGCCCCCCTGGAATGCCCAACCACCAAAACACGAAGACACAAGGGAATGACAAGTGTCAAATGACAAGTGACAAGTGACGAGCTCGACATTCGACATTTGACACTTGGAATTTGTCATTTACTAGGCCGTGGCTTTGCTCTCTGCCGGAGCTTTCAGGATCCTGGGAATGCTGAGGAACGCGATGAACGCTTCCACTGTCATCCAGAGGGCCAGGGCAAAGATCACTGCCCCGATAACCACCAGCAGCCAGTTTCCGCCGGCTACAAAGTTCAGCTCGCTCTCTACCATTGCCCAATTAGTAATGAGAAGCATAAACAGGCATGGGATTGCCGTCACAAGGTAGTGCAGCCCACCTCTGCGTTTCAGATAGATCGTAACTACCAGGAGGGCCAAGGCCGCCAGCAACTGATTTGCGATGCCGAACAGCGGCCAAAGAGTCATCGCGCCTGTCCCATCTGCCCCCGTTGCAAAGGCCAGGGCAGCTGCCGTCACCACTGCAAAAGTCGTCGCTGACCACCTGTTTGCCATAAAGGGGAAGCTCAAATCGGAAGCCAGTTCGCTGACTACATACCTCTGGAGACGGACAGCCGTGTCCAGAGTCGTGCCTGCGAAGGAGGCGATAAACACCCCCATTACCGTCACACCAATAGCGGCAGGAACTCCCAGAGTAGCCATGAGGTTGGCAGCGCCTTGTACCACTGGCGCAATCTTGTCCGCAAGCCCTTTAGCACCTATCCAGCTCCCATAGTAATGCTCCCACGCAGCCGAGCCAACGAGTCGAGTCCCATCACCAAGATCCAGAGCCATCCCAATCCCCGCCCCCACACAGATCAGCACCAACACAGCCAGGAGGCTTTCAAGCAACATTGAGCCGTAGCCAACAAAGTGCGCGTCCGGTTCCCTGGAAATCTGCTTTGGCGTCGTTCCCGAAGCGACCAGGGAATGGAATCCGCTAATGGCTCCACAGGCAATGATTACGAACATGAAAGGCCAGATCGAAGGTGTATTCGCCGGAAGTGTGGAGTTGACCGCAGGGGCAACCATTACCAACCCCTGTGTGAGAGAGGCAACGGCAGTCCCTCCGGCAAGAAGCAGCATTGCAACGAACAACTGCCAGGCATTGATGTAATCCCTTGGCTGCAGCAGAGTCTTCACAGAAAGGGTCGAGGCAACCCAGGCGTAGATCAGCAGAACGATCACCCAGAAACCGGTCGCTGGGAACCCTAAGACCGTCCCCAACTCCACCGGCACCCAAGTACCGATTGCAATCGTCCCGTACATCGCCGCCACGGCCACTGCTGTTGCTGGTACGACTCCATACCCTTTTCGATAGATGGCTCGGCCAAGCAGTACGGCAATGGGAATCTGAAGCCAGACAGGAACAACGGCGCTCGGAAAGGTCGTAAATACAGCGGATATTACAACTCCGAAAATTGCGATCACGATCATGATCGTCAAAAACACGACAGCGAAGAAAATGAAACGGACGCGAGCATTGATATACTTTGAGGCAACTTCGGACAGGCTCTTCCCTTGGTTCCGAAGAGAGACTACGAGAGCCCCAAAGTCATGAACCGCACCCATCAGGATGCTGCCAAAAAAGACCCATAGAATTGCAGGCACCCAACCCCAGATGATTCCAATTGCGGGTCCCACAATCGGCCCGGTTCCAGCGATCGAGGTGAAGTGGTGTCCAAAGATAATGCCCTTCCTGGACGGAACATAGTCAATCCCGTCTTCCAGTTCCTTTGCGGGAACCACAGCATTCCGATCAAGACCAAAGATCTTTCCGGCGAGGAACCTTCCATAGGTGTGGTAGGCAATCAGGTACCCTCCACTACAGATAAGCAACAGTAGAAGCGCGTTCATCTTGCCAGCATTCTAGCAGCTAAGACGGGAGAACATATTGTCTGAAACTGAGCAGGCGCCCGAATCGGCCGTGACGAAAGGGATTAACCACGAAATCACAAAGACACTAGAAGATCTTAGTAGTGATTTCGTGCTTTGGTGGTTGCTCCCCGATACTTGGCACTTGGCATTTGGCTTGTGGAGAATCCCCCAAGTCTCACGTATCATGAAGTCCATGAAACCAAGGAGTCTGCTGCATGAATACTGAAACACCTCAGACTTGGGCATATTACGTTGGGAATACTCGAAGAACGGACGGGAAGCCGGTCGAAGTAAGGGCCTGTTACGACGGGTCGCTCGTAGGTACGACCTTCCGTCCTCCTGACGAAGCGATTGAACAGGCTGTCCATTCCGCTGTGACAGCTTTTGAGAAGGCTTCGCACCTTCCGGCCTATGAACGGGCTGAAATCCTGCGTTCAATGTCGGAAGAGGTTGAGAACCGCCGCGAGGAGTTTGTGAGGATTCTGGCTCTCGAAGCAGGGAAACCGGTCAAGGCCGGACGCGTAGAGGTGGATCGGTGTATTTTCAACCTGCGCAACGCGTCTGAGGAAGCCCAGCGTATCGAGCACGATCTAATTCCTCTAGATCTACTCCCGGCTGGGAAGAATCGGTGGGGTATGATCCGGCGCTTTCCGTTAGGAGCAATCCTTGCAATCACCCCCTTCAACTTCCCCCTTAATCTGGTCGCCCACAAGGTTGCACCTGCGATTGCTTCGGGGAACACGGTAGTCCAGAAGCCGGCTTCTAAGACTCCTCTCTGTTCTCTCATGCTTGCTCAGATAGCCGTCGATGCGGGAATCCCTGACGGGATGCTCAATGTCCTTCCCTGTTCGGCAGAAAAGGCGGAAGGAATGGTGAGCGACGACCGCTTTAAGCTCTTGACGTTCACTGGGAGTTCTGAGATCGGATGGCATCTCAAATCCAGAGCCGGGAAAAAGCGAGTGGCCCTCGAACTCGGAGGCAACGCAGGCGTCATCATTCACAATGATGCTGACGCGGCAGACGCGGCTCGGAGATGCGCTCTCGGCGGATTCTCCTACTCCGGACAGAGTTGTATCTCGGTTCAACGGATCTTCGCTCATGCATCCATTTTCGAGAGATTCGTGGCTGCCCTGGAACTGGAAACAGAATCCCTCAAGGTGGGAAACCCCTTGGACGCAAACACCGACGTGGGCCCCATGATTACTCCGGCCGATGCGGAGCGGGTCGAGAATTGGATAGGCGAGGCCGTTGAAGCGGGCGCAGAACTGGTAACGGGAGGTAAGCGCGAAGGGGCCATTTGCTATCCCACTATCCTGATTCATACAAAGCCGCAAATGAAGGTGAATCGCCTCGAGGTCTTTGGGCCGGTCGTGACTGTAGAGCCATACTGTGAGCTCGAACGAGCCTTTGAATTAGTCAACGACTCGGCGTTTGGCCTCCAAGCGGGAATCTTCACCAACGACAACCGAGCGCTGTTTGAAGCATTTGAGAAACTTGAGGTCGGGGGAGTTGTTGCGAATGATGTCCCGACCTTTCGGGCAGACCATATGCCTTACGGCGGGGCTAAGGACTCAGGGGCCGGCCGTGAGGGAGCGCGGTATGCAATCGAAGAGATGACGGAGCGAAAGATTCTGGTATTGAATCTTGATTAGGCTAATCAATTCAAACCATGAAAGGCACGAGGGAATTTTCGATTGTCGATTGTTGGGCCTTCGGCTTGGGATTTCGTTAACGCAAGCGCTTTCCCCTTGGTGCTTGTTGTTGATCCTGGCGTTGGTGGTCTAAATCATCGGGAATTACCGGTTGTCGCCGTTAATCAGGTCGCCCAAGCCTCCCAGGATCGACCCCTCGCCGGTCCTCTTTCCGCCGCCCTGCGGCGCTGCTTGAAGCATCCGTCCAGCTAATCTCGAGAAAGGCAGTGACTGCATCCAAACTTTGCCCGGGCCGGTCAAATTGGCGAAGAACAATCCCTCACCCCCAAACAGGGCTGACTTGATTCCTCCAACCTTCTGTACTTCAAAACCCACGCTCTGCTGGAAAGCGACCACACAGCCCGTATCCACATGAAGGAGTTCGCCCGGCTGAAGTTCCCGTTCCACGACACAGCCTCCGGCGTGGACAAAGACCATCCCATCACCCTCGAGTTTCTGCATGATGAAGCCTTCGCCCCCGAAAAGGCCGGTCAGGATTTTCCGCTGGAAAAAGATTCCAATAGACACCCCTTTGGCCGCGCACAGAAAGCTATCCTTCTGACAGATCAGTTGGCCTCCGAGGTCTTTTAGGTTCACCGGTATGATGCTGCCTGGAAAAGGAGCTGCGAAGGCGGCTCTTGCCTTGCCGCTGCCACCCCGATGGGTGAACACGGTTATGAAGAGGCCTTCACCGGTCAGCAACCTCTTCCCGGCACCGAGGAGCTTGTCCATGAAACCTGCATTGTCATGGGAACCGTCTCCAAACACGGTCTCCAGTTGAACAAAAGAGTCCTTGTACATCATGGCCCCTGCCTCGGCTACTGCACTTTCTCCGGGGTCCAGTTCAATCTCGACGAACTGCATTTCCTCGCCGAATATTTTGAAATCGATCTCATGAGCCGCTGTCTGTACGGGAGGGGCCGCCGGCACAACTCCCCCGGAGGGGCTCAAATCAGCCACCTCAGAGATCGGGACCCAGTTGGCAAAACCGTCTTTCCAAGCATACCCATTGGAGTTTGACCGAGCCTGTCGAACTGCCTCGTCATGGGTCATTGGTCCGGTCCGCTTTCCACCATAGCTCAAATACCAATCTGACATATCTAACCTTCCTTGTAGTTCAAGACTACTTTAATTCCGCGGAATCTCCGGAATCTCCATCCTCTTCGGGCAGGCCAAGCTGTCCGTGCAGTTCTCTTGCCGTTTCGCCCTTGATACCGAGACGCGCCCGCAAATAACGAAGATAGTCACGCTCCGCCTTGGTGTCCACCTTAATAGCCAATAGCGATACAGCGTAGAGACGGTTGGCCAACTCTTCTCCTTGAACCTGCGGAAGGATCGAGTCGATGCTCTTGGGAGAAGCGAGTTCCTTCTCAATGAAATTGCGTTCCTCTCCGGTCATACCCGCTTGTCCAAGGTAGTTGATGATCGCATCCATCTCGTCTCCATCAATCTTCCCATCAGCGTTTGCTGCGGCAATCATGGCTCTGATCAGGAGTACTTCTTCATCTGGTTTTACCCGTTGATCAACCGCAGTTCCTCCTGGAACAGCGAGAGGCCCAGGGCCTGTTTCACTCCCCTCCAGGGGCGGAGGAGGAGGGGGCTTACTTCCAGTGGGTCGTAACGGGGGAGGACCCGACCGGCTACTCGAGCTTGAAGAACCCTGTGTGAAATGGTCAAACGCAGCAATTGCGACACCCAGCGCCCCCATCCCCAACATAGTCTTCGTGGTGCTCCCGAACAGGCTGTCCAGCCCGGACCGCCGCCGCCCTCTAGAACGGTTCCCACCCAATCCCTGTTTCAACAAAGCTCCCAACAAACGTTCTCCATTAATCATGATCTGCAGCCTCTGATTCGGACAGATATGGCTGCGCCAAGGACGGACCAAGCCCGGTTCTGGTTTCTCAACCTGCAATTCTGATACGAACCTGGTCAAGCTTTTGTTCAAGACGCGGGCATAAACCTGCAGGCGAAGCAGCCAAGCCGCTCCTATCGCGCCCAGTGTACCAAACCCGTGGTTCGGAGCTTAACCCTGCAGAGGTAGGAATCGGCCGTAATGTACAGCGTCGATCCATTGTCCCCCCAACCACAGTTTGCAGTCGCTACACCCGTGTTGAAGCGGCCGAGAAAGGTCCCAACCGGATCAAATACGTTGACTCCGCCCGGGCCGGTGGCAAACACGTTTCCCTGCTGGTCCACCTTCAAACCGTCGGGTAGCCCAGGGTACTTCCCGGCCCAGGGGCTCATGTCGAAAAACACTCGGCCGTTCTCGATCGTGCCATCCGCTATCACGTCGTAAGCCATGATAACCGGGTTAGTTGGGTCCGAAACTGCCACATAGATGGTTTTCTCGTCGGGGGAAAGAGCGACCCCATTTGGGGATTTGAGTTCAGAGGTTAGCAACGTTAACTCACCTTCGGCGGAGAACCGATAGACACCGTTGAAATCCAGTTCCTTCAACGGACTTTCGTCTAAGCCCGTCAGTCCGTACGGTGGATCCGTGAAATATAGATCGCCATTAGATTTGAGTACGGCGTCATTAGGGCTGTTGAAACGCTTTCCCTCATAGGTGGAAACGAGTTCCTCAAAGGAATTGTCCGGCTTCAGCCGGGAAACTCGGCGATCTCCATGCTGGCAGAGGATGAGCCTGTTTTCCAGATCCAGGAGCAGCCCATTCGATCCCGGCTCTCGTCCCGGTTCCCCGCTTCCCGTAAAACCACTCGGCTTCAGGAACTCCGAGATTCCTTCGCCTTCCTCCCACTTGTAGACTACATTCTGAGGCACATCAGAAAACACGAGGAATCCACCGTCGGGAATCCAGGCAGGCCCCTCCGCCCAATCGAATCCATCCGCCAGCTTTTCGATGACCGCATCTGCCGGGACCAGCTCGTCAAAACGGGGATCTACCCGCTCGATGACACCGAGCTGAGCAACTGCAGTATCGCTTTCCTCAACCAGTTCAGCCTGTTCCCCAGCACAGCAGGAAAGGACCAGAACGCCAGCAAAAAACCCTCTCCACAACCATGCTGCCTTCATTTTTGCTCCGCCGTCGTTCGTCATTCCCAGCCCCTTAACTTTTCGGCAATTTCCAGGGTGCACGGTATTCCCGCCCCACCAACTGCTGCGCCTCGGGGTGCCCGGTAATCGTCTCCGATTCCGGATCCCATCTCACCTGAGTACGAAGACGTGCCGCAATGTTACCCAAGTGACAAGCGATCACCGACTTGTGCCCTATCTCTACATCTGCTACCG
>JAUVSF010000139.1 GCA_030597245.1 Acidobacteriota bacterium | reverse complement strand
ATCAGGGTGGGGAAGGTAGTAAATAGTGATCGGCCTGTGAGCTATGATCGAAACTCGGGGCTGTTTGTCGAGACAGACCATGCTGACGATGGTCTTCAAGCTTTGTGGCAGTGCCAACGCGCGACAGGGTTGGGTCGCAAGCTGCCCCAACCGAGTCTTGTGAGACGATTCGCGTGGCGCCGTCAGTTGCATGCCGTTGTAGACGGCCAGTTCAAAAGCGACCTGCGTCCACATCCCGAATGAACTCGATCAGACCCTTGAAGTAGACCTCCTGATCGTCGTACAGGGCTAGATGACTTCCGTTCGGGCAGTGCAGGTAGCGTCCCTTCTTCAGTTCGCCCGCCATCCACTTCATGTGCTCGGGATCCATTGTGTCGTGCCGCGCGCCGATCACGAGCGTCGGCACCTCAATGCGCTCGAGGTCGGACGTGCGGTCCCAGTCGGCCAGGGCGCCGGAGGCTCCCAACTCGCTGGGTCCCTGCATGGGGATGTAGACGGACGGGTTTATGTGCTTGAAGGCGCGGAGCACCGGATCCGGCCACTTGTCGGGCGGCATGCGCAGCAGATGATGCACGTAATGGTGCTCCATGAGGAGTTCCATGTAGCGGGGGTTCTCGTAGTCTTCAGCGGCCTCGTAGCCTTTGATCTCCGCCAACACGTCTGCGTCCATCATCGGCATCAGCACGTCCTTGGCATACCGATTGTAGGCAGGGATACTGGCCATCATGTTCGAGATGACGAGACCCTTGAGGTTGTCGGGATACTTGAGGGTGTACTCGATGGCGAGGATGCCGCCCCAGGAATGCCCGTAGAGGTAGAAGTTGTCCGGCCTGAGGTCCAGCGCTTGGCGTACCTGTTCCAACTCTTCGACAAAACGCGGCGTACGCCAGAGCTCGGGTTCGTCGGGCTGATCGCTGTAGTAGGAGCCCAGTTGATCATAATAGTAGTACTCGATCCCCGCCGCCGGGAAGTAGCTGTCAACCGCTTCGAGGTACTCGTGGGTGAATCCCGGCCCGCCGTGCAGGAGCAGCACCTTGATGGTTGGGTTGTTGCCGACGCGCTTGGTCCAGACGCGAAACTCGCCTTTCGGCGTATCCACGGTAATCAACCGCACGCCGCCGCTAAGCGCGTCGGCCCGGTCGGAGTAATCGAGGTAGTTCGCTGGAACAGTAGTAGCCGGGTCTAGGCAGCCGGTCCAGGCTGACAGCAACACGACGCCGACAGCGAATAGGGCGAGTCTTTTCATGGGGACCTCCAGTTGCATGCTTCAACGTGTTGGCCGTCTAACGTATCGGCGTTGAGCTTCAGCCGCCGGCGCGACCGTGGCTCTGGCCTCTGCCCCCTATTGTACTGGAACCCTGATGCCGTGGGCGTGACAGCAAGGCTGGCTGCTCAAACGGCTTGTTAGACGGTTGCGCCACTATGTTCTAGTCATGTCTATTTCTACCCTGATATTAACCCCGTTTTCGATCTTGGGGACGTAGAATCGGTGCGGGTGAATCTTGAACACTGCGTATGGCGGCATGGGTGGCTTCATCGCGGCGATCGCAGAGATAATCTCTTCAGGATAATCAGCTTCAGCGAGTTTATTGGCGGTCGCTTCGATCTGAACACCCTTGATGGTCAAGGAAGTCCCGGGTGAGTAGTCGGGCTGCCGGCTGTCGAAGACGGCTACTGCGACGGTGCCGGCCTGCTCGAGGTGTCGCGAATGGCGAACATTCTCGGGGGAGAAATAATAGAAGTTAAGATCCGGATCAAGGATGTACTCCAGGGGAGCAATCCACGGCTGGACTCCGTCAGTAGTGGCTAGCACTAGATAGCGATTCCGCCGAAGAAGTTCTTCGACCCAATCTCGACCAATTCTCTCTGTCATGTCAGCACTCCAAATCCGTATAACGTCCAAGGTCACCGGCGCCCGTTAGGGCGTCCGGTGGACTGCCTTGTTCGCCTTTCAGTGGGGACATCGAAACGATAAAGTCACTGGTTGTTCGACTTAACTCTCGAGGCTCCGCCTGAAAAATCAGTCGGGCAGACATGGCCCTCCACGTAATCATTATAGTCCACTGATACCCTGCCACTTGGAGAGAAAAAAACAGTGTCCCCTACTTTCCCCCTACTTTCCGAGGAACCGGCCTATGTCCGCGGTCTCTGATTCGATCGGCGGCGCGCGGGTCAACCCTCCGGCCCTGCGAGCGCGGGAGGCTGCTCCCGCGCAGCATTCCGAAACAGCAAGGCCGATCCGACAAACAGCGCGACGAAGAATCCATTCAGGAGGATCTCACGCGGCCAATACGCCGGGGAGACCGACCCGGCGATCAGCGCGATCACTCCCACCAACGCCTGAGCGAGCGCCGTCGCGAACAACGCGCGTGCCATTCCCTGTGGCTGGAAGCGCGCGATGATGGCACCGATTCCTCCGACGGCGAGCGCCCCGACTTCGAGCGGGTCGGGAGGCCCGAAGATGCCAACGCCCAGGCTCACCCAGACGAGGATGAATGCTGCCGCAAGCGCAAGGCCGACGGCGGATTTGTACGCGGTATTGTCCGGCTTCCTCGCCTTAAGGACCATGAAGACGACGATGAATACTGCCGCGAGCGCAACAATGGGTAGAAAGTGTTTTATAAAGTAAATCATCTTACCTCCAAATAAACAAAACGACTTTCTTAAAGGACAAGCCTGCTAGCCTACAAATTTTCCGATTCCTGCCTTTGGCCTTAAGCGGCATAATAATTAGATTGATCCGGATAAGATGCGGAACTCTTGTTTCCTGTCCGCATAAGACGCCTTCGGATTTCCTGCCAAAGGCACAATAAAGTGGTTCCCTTCAATGACTTTCTGACCGTCCAAGCATTTATCCTGATATGTTATGCGATCAGTATAAGAGCCTTCCCCTCAAAGCGTGTCGACCGGGCTGCGAACACCCAACGGGTCGCGGTTGAGGATATGCGTAAAGATCATTGTTGTTTTGACGTCCTTGTGGCCCATCGTTACCCGGTTTTCCCTCGACCCGCCGTGCGGCCCTGATCGCTGCAGTTCTCCCTATCTCAAAATGGCAAAGCCCTCTAAGTGGGAGGCCCCCACGCCGTTTTGAAAATATGGTAACGCATATGTGGAAAGATGTACGGGGTTTTTCCTTTCAAGGGGCAGGAATCCTTTCGAAGTATGAGTTTCTTACAGGGGAAACCAGGTATCCGTTTCAAGATCGAGGTTGAGGGTGATTACGAATGTGGAGGTCGACCAGCTCCGGCAATAGTTTCACCCAGAGTCCAGGAGGAGACCCTTCACCTTGGAGCTAGTGAGCTTGAGTTGGATTGACGCAGACACCGCCCCCCGCTAAAGGCGGGGGAAGCACGAAGCTCGAAGCACGAAACTCGAATTAGGACAGAAGAGAGAAAAAAACAGTGTCCCCTACTTTCACCTCGCGCCAAGACGCAAAGTTCCCGAAGAAAAGAGGCTGTGCACAGAGATCCAAATCGTCATCCGTTCTTGACTTGACAGCAGGAACTTCAATCGCAGGATCATCCTTACGAGACCCGAGTTGGGGTCCGCTGGAACGAGATGTTAGGTCGACTCACCAAGCTGTTCGCACACGATAGATAGAGACTCTTCAGCCTCCTCGATGCTGCCGAGTCCAAGAGTAATGATGTCAGTGTCTTTTGAGTTCTCCAGGGCGAACGCAAGACCGTCAGCCGGGGGTATTCTTCCAGCTCCCATGGTTTTCATCAGAACGAACGGTTTCGGCGTGTTCTTGACGGTCTTGATGCGCTGGGCCGCTGTTTCCTTCCCGTCGTAGCCCGGGTAGACAAAGCCAGTCTCGTTCAAGGGAAACAGATACACATCGACACCGTAGTCCTGTTCCTCACAGAGCTCAACGGTTGAGATTCTGTGGGTCGATATGCCGGCGATCAGTCCCGCCGCATGGATTTCATCAACGAGTCGCTGAAGACCTCCAATTATGTTGTTGCATCGGGGACGATCCACGAACTGCGCGTGCACGACACAGATATCAGCTTCATTCGCAATCAGATAGCCGAACTTCTGCTTATGACCCATGTCCGAAGTTGCATCTTTGCGGGTGTTGCCAATAAACCGAAGCCGACTGGAGTGCTTGTGCTGAAGCTCCGACATGATTCGGCTAATTCTCTCGTTGGCACTGGACTCAACTGCGTTTACGCCGAACTTCATGCAGGTCTCTATCAGGAGTTCGATGTACTCATCTGTGCAACGCTGCTGATACTCCTTGCTTCTGGCATCACTGAAATGGGAGCGGCCGTAAACCGCGTTCGTTCCAAGAACAACCTTGCTGAAGCTCTCCCCGTTGACTGAGACCGTCCTCATCAATGGTACCTCCAAAGGCCTCGATTCTAACGCTTGATGGACCTGACGTAGCGCGCCTCAGATGCGGCGCAATCATTCAGCGCTAAGCAGGACTTCCAGACTGATGTTGCGCCGTCTTCTGAAGGCGCATGTTAGGCTGCCGAAAACTGACTCACCGGAAATGACGGGACAAGTCGGGACGGCTCCGACTTCACCCCGAATCTCACTTCTTCTTCTGGAGAAAGCCCGTTCCCACCGCCATCATCGAAGCCACTGCGCCACCGCCAAGGATGAGCTGAATCTCCTGGTACGCGCCGGTGCCCCTCAGTGCATACGAGATCATTATCATAACGAATCCCCAGATGCACGCGTTAATTATGATCGCGATTCCTGCCCGTCGTCTCATCTCAGTGTTCCTTCCCCATCTATTTTCAGTGCTTAGAACTGCTGCCTAACGTTCAGGATAACCGGGCCGGGAGTTGATGTGGATGAGCGAAGCGAACCTGCGAGGCTATTCCGGCTCCGGTTCATCCATTTGTTCGCCGGCAATTCGCGACGGGTGACGATTACCTACTTTGCGCGCTGATATTTGGTTTCAACGGCCTTGGCTTCCATTCCTTCGGGATGGATATTGTATGCGGTGATCGCCAAATGCGGTGGAACTGGGGACAAGTGTCTTGGGTCCTGGGTCTTGTGGTTCGTGATCGTAATCGAATAAACCTTTGGCGAATTTGGCGGCTCTGCGTGAAGTGTCTACATTTCACGCTAAGCTCGCAAAGTTCACTAACGGAGACAACGCATCGGAGGGAGGTTGTTGGTTACGATCGGGAGCACGAGCAACTCCACCGATCACCGATTACCGATCACCGGTTCGAGTCCCCAGTTCCCTCAGCTCCCTCCAACCGGACCCGGGCGAAATTCGCTGCACCGAAGAGAGCGGTCTTGGGATTCAGAACCACCTGAACCGGCATGGATCTCATCAAGGGTTCCATTCTCCCCTTATCCAGGAACGCCTTTAGGAAAGTCCCGTCGCACAGCTTGTTGAGGATCTTCGGAGCGATTCCACCTGCGACGAATATTCCACCCACCGCTTTTCCTTTCAGAGCCAGGTTTCCCGCCTCGGCTCCGTAGACGGAGGTGACTATATCCAGAGCCTGGGCACACAGTCGGCACTTGTCTGCCAGGGCTGCGGTCGAAATCACTGCAGCGGGATCTTCACCTGCGGCGATCTTCTCCCCAAACCAGTGGGCTTCCTTGCCGAACCCGGAGTCTTTCAGAAAGTTGTATATGTTCAGCAGACCCGGACCCGAGAGTACCCGTTCGTAGCTCACATGCGGCCAGGTTTTCATCAGGTACTTCAGCAGATCAAGCTCGAGCTCGTTGCGTGGTGCAAAGTCCGAGTGCCCCCCTTCGGAAGGTACGGGGTATACTCTGTCCTCGCCCCTCACCAGGAGGGCTTCTCCCAGACCGGTTCCAGCCGCGACCAGAGCCATATGTCCATGGGGATCCCTTTGTCCTTCGTTCAGGGTTTGAAACTCGTGACTCTCCAGAATCAGCACTCCGTATCCGGTTGCTTCCAGATCGTTGATCAGGTCAACCGACTTCAGCTGAAGTCGATTCTGAAGTGCGTCAACCTCGATAGTCCACGGCAAGTTTGGCGTTTTGACTCTTCTGCGGACGACGGGTCCGGCGATTCCGAAGGCGGCACCCCTCACCGCCGCTCTCAATCGAAGCACTCCTTCCAGCTCCAGGAACCGCAGGACAACCTCCTCGAAAGTCTGAAAATCGCGGCTGGGGAAAGTAGCCTCTTCGACTGGCAGAAGCCGGTTGTCTACGACATCGAAAATCGCCAGATTACACTTAGTTCCGCCAACGTCACCAGCCAGTATCATCTCAGTCCAGGCTTCGCCGCAGGAAGGTTGGGATCTCCAAAACGTCGACCTCAGACGAAAGGGTGGGTGTTCCAGCTACGTCGTCTGCAAAGCCCATTTCACTTTCTGGATATGCTGCACTGATCGCGCTTACCGAGAAGGCTGGTTCCTCATCCTCTTCCTCTTCCATTCCAAAACCAGGCCTTGCATCGAAGGCGTCTCCCTCTTCTTTGAATCCAGTAGCAATGACGGTGATTTTTATTTTGTCTTCAAGGCTTTCATCGCATACTGAGCCGAAAATGATGTGAGCGTCCGGATGGGCCGCCTGCTGGATGATCTTGCTGGCTTCGCTCACTTCCTGCAAAGTCATTTTCGGGCTACCGGTGATATTGATGAGAACTCCTTGAGCACCCCGCATTGTGGAATCTTCGAGTAATGGGCTTGAAATCGCCCGCTTAGCTGCGGTCACTGCTCGATCATCGCCATCTGCGATACCGGTTCCCATCAGCGCCATCCCCATTCCAGACATAATGGTTCTGACATCGGCAAAATCAAGATTAATGACGCCTGGAACCGTGATCAAATCACTGATTCCCTGCACAGCCTGTCGCAGAACATCGTCCGCGAATTGAAACGCTTCAAAAAGTGAAGTTCCCGGAGGAACAGTCGTAAGCAGTCTCTCGTTTGGGATAGTGATTACCGTATCCGAAGTGTTCCGCAGTTCTTCCAGACCGCGGAGAGCCTGGGCCTGACGTTTCTGACCCTCGAACTCAAATGGTGTGGTGACGACTGCCACTGTGAGTGCTCCGAGTTCGGCGGCTAGAGCGGCAACGATCGGAGCGCCGCCCGTTCCGGTTCCACCACCCAGACCAGCGGTCACGAAGACCATGTCAGCCCCTTCGAGCAATTCGATGATCTTCTCGGTGTCTTCCAGTGCGGCCTGGCGGCCGCGTTCCGGATTGGAGCCGACGCCCAGTCCCTTTGTCAACTTGTCACCCAGTTGCAGCTTGCGAGGAGCATATGACTGGCGCAAGGCCTGGAGGTCCGTATTTGCTGCGATGAACTCGACACCTTCAATTCCCGTTTCAATCATCCGGTTGACTGCGTTGCAGCCTCCCCCGCCAACGCCTACGACCTTCAAAGACGCTCCGTTGAGAGGTTTCTCCTCGAATGAAAGTTTGATGACTCTGTTGTCGTTGAGCTTAAGCGTCATAGTGGCCTCCTCATTGCCATATCCGTCCCGAAGGGCCTCGTCCTTGTCACGGATCGCGGTCCCATTTTGCAGTCGTTCATATCTTCTCCATAAGCCACGCCTTGATCTTCCTTAGACCTGACCAGGCCGGTCTTTCACTCGGGTCCTGGTGAATATCTTTGGCGTATCTGACCAGGCCAAGGGCGGTTGCATAGCCCGGGTTCAAGATTTCTTCTTTCCTGGTCCTGAAGTTGATCGGATAACCCAACCGTACCTCAACCCCCAATGTGTCCTGGGCTTTCTCTCGGAGCCCGTTTAAGAGGGATCCACCTCCCGTGAGAACGACACCACTGATAAGTTCCGGTCTCACCTTGGCTTTTCCCAAGACGTTCTTGACCGACTTCAGGATTTCGTCGCTGCGAGCCTCGATGATCTGACAAACCAGCCGTCTCGAAATCACACGCTGCCGATCGGTACCCATCTCGCGGATTTCAATGATTTCTTCATCGGGGACTTCGGTTGGAAAGACGGTTCCCAGGCTCTTCTTGATCTCCTCTGCGTCTTGCAGTGGGGCCCTGAGTCCGATCGCGAGGTCCTTGGTGATCAGGGCTCCGCCCATAGGAAGCACCTCCGAGTGCCAGATGCTTCCCCGCTTGTATACAGAGATGTCGGTAGTGCCACCTCCGATGTCAACGAGGACTGTCCCGAGTTCCTTTTCATCCTGTGTGAGCACTGCTTCGGCCGAGGCCAGTTGCTGCATGACAACACCGTCAACAACGACATTTACCTGGTTGATCGTGTTCGCAATGTTCTGAATGACGGCGGAAGCATTCAGGATGACGTGCATCTTGACGGCGAGCCGATTCCCCGTCATTCCGATTGGCTCATCAATTCCTCCGTGGCCGTCCAGCGAAAAATCCTGGGTGAGCTTGTGCAGGATCTCGTACCCCTCAGGGATCTCTTTTGGATCGGCCTCGGCAACGGCACGCTTGATGTCTTCTGAGAAGACACAGTTACCTCTGCCGCGAACGTCTACTTCTCCTGAGGTGTTTACCCCTCTGAGGTAGGTTCCTCCCACACTGATGTACGCGGATTCCACGACAGTCTGCGCTTCACTCTCGGCCTGCTCCAGACAGGCCTTAACGCTTTTAGCCGTCTCAGAAAGGTTCGCGACAACACCTCTTTTGAGACCAGTTGACGGGTGCCAGCCAGTGCCCAGGATTTCAATATCGTTACCACCCAGTCTTCCGATGCAGACACAGATCTTCGTGGTTCCCAGATCGATACTCGCCACCGTCCCCTTTATCTTAGACATAGTCTCCCTGGCATTGAGGCCGTCAGTGTTCGAATTGGAACGCGCGAAGGTCCCTGTTCGCCGCTGATCCGTTTCATCAGCCCACCACCGCCTTGTGGGGGGTATGGAAGATGATCTTGTTGTCGTACGTCACATCCACATACTCGATAAGCCCGTATTTCTCCTTCAGCCGAAAGTAGAGCTGTTTCTGCGATAGGAAAATTTCATATCGTTTTCTAAAAAGGTCGTTGCCGAGATAAACAGCGACTGGATCATCTGATGGAATTACGGCAATTCTCTCAGGATTCTCCACATCAATCTCCGAAATTGAGTCCGTATAATCGAAGCTGTCGCCCTGGAGATCGGCTACGACACTGAGGTACAGGTTCATCCGGAGTGCGTTCTCAACCTCAGATTCTTCGCGAGCAACGTTTCTGAGCCCTTTGACGATTGGCTGATCCAGAAACTCGTACGCTGGTCCAAAAGCGTCGAGCACCACGCCTTCGTCATCAACCACATAAAGTCCATTGTCGATCACCGCAACCGCTACAGGCTGCCTTTCAACCAGCTGGATGACGAGAGTGTTCGGAAGCTTCCGTCGGACCAGTCCATACTTGACCCAAGTTTCGCCTTCGACAAGCGCACGTACGTGATGGATGTCGAGACTGAGGAGATTCCGGTCGAAACTCTTGCGCAGGAAGTCGCTGAAGGCTTCCTGGTCGAATCGGTTAACCCCTTTATATTCAATCTCGTGCAGGATAAAATGAGATTCGGTTTCCAGTGCGTTCTGACAGTAATAGAAAGCAAACAGGCCGACTGCCAATACACTGAAGAAGAAAAGAACTCGCGCTGTCACTGCAGCCACGCGAGCCAGTCTGATCTTCTTTCTCTTAACTGCTTTCTTCAAGGAACGCCTCCCCCACCTTCCAGACATCACCCGCGCCCATGGTCAAAAGCAGGTCCCCGGGCTCAGTGTGTTCCCTCAGCATCAGCAACAAATCCTGGGTTGGTGGAACGTAGTTGATGGTACGGAACTGGGCTATCTTGTCACTCAAGGTCTTTGAATCGACGCCATCGAGCGGCGGTTCACCTGCCGCATAAATGTCGGTTAGAAACAAATCATCCGCCCCCTGAAAGCTGCCGGCGAGCTGGTTCGCCAGCTGAGCGGTCCGGGAATAACGATGCGGCTGGTATACGAGAATGATCT
>JAUVSF010000106.1 GCA_030597245.1 Acidobacteriota bacterium | reverse complement strand
AACGGCACGATTCTTATCGGCATCCGGCATCCGGCATCCGGCATCCGGCATCCGGCATCCGGCATCCCCCTTCGCTCTCCGAGCTATGGAGAACAGGTCAGGCGTCACTCCCTGGACCTCAACCAAAGCCAATCAAGGTACACTACATAGTTCCTTTTACCCCATCTGCCGAGTTTTTGTGCCCATTTTGAGCAAAATGTGATCGATCAAACTGGCAAAAGGGCAGCGTTAGCCCTTAGAATCTTGAAGTCTCGGCCCTTCTTGTTGGGTTCGGGCTGGTAGTTTGGCTTTGAAATACGAGATCTTTATGGTCGAGTTTTTCTAAATGACGGCATCTTGAGACCGTTGAGAGGAAGTGCTGTGGGCTTGAGGAAATTCGGGACAAACCTGATTCTGATGTTGATTCTGGTGCTACTGTCGAATTGCAGTGGCTCAAAGAAGGTCTCCTCGAAGACGGCGGGCGTCGATGTTTCAACTTCGCGTGTAGAAGGTTCACCTGGTGCGACTGAAGAAGCCCAGGAACCGGCGTATTTCAAGGCATCCCGACAGAAGGAACTGGAACTTCTCCTGCGGGATGCGGATCTGCTGTATGAGCGCGGCCGGTCGCTTCTCGATGACGGACAGTATGAGCTGGGTTGGGTCTATTTTCAGGAAAGCCTGGATCTTCTCGAGAATTCGGAGGACGCATTCTCAGAGTCTCCTGAACTGGAGGACAAGTATGCGGAGCTGCTGAATGAAATCAGTAGGCTCAGCGTGTATTTTTCGGTGGAGCCGGATGAGCCGCCCCTTCCTATGGTTGGAGATCTTGGTGAGTCCCTGTCACCGCTGGACGAGATTGGTGCCGTTAACCTTTACACGATCACGGTGGACCCCGGGCTGGAAGACCTGGTCAATGAAGACTTGCGCCAGAGCCAGTACGATTTTCCGGTGGTCGTAAACCAGCAGGTTCTCAAGTTTCTGAACTACTTTCAGGGGCGGGGACGGAAGTCGTTGGAGGCCGCCCTGAAGAGATCCGGCAGGTACGGGGACAGGTTTAGGAGAATTTTCGCTGAGGAAGGGGTTCCGAGGGATCTGGTTTATATGGCCCATGTCGAAAGCCTGTTTAAGCCAAAAGCTTACTCCAGGGCTAGGGCCAGAGGCATCTGGCAATTCGTCAAGGGAACGGCCCGGCTCTACGATCTGAAAGTTGAATGGTGGCTTGACGAGAGGCTCGATGTGGAAAAGGCGACTCCAGCTGCAGCTCGCTATCTCAAGGACCTGGAAACGGACTTTGGGGACTGGTATCTGGCACTGGCGGCCTACAATGGAGGTCCTGGACGGGTCACCCGCGTCTTCCGGCGGCATGGCAAAATGGACTACTGGACAATGGCCAAGCGGCGTCTGCTTCCAAGAGAGACGCGTAACTACGTTCCATCGATACTTGCCGCGATTATCATTTATCGGAACCCGGAACGTTACGGATTCCAAGTCGAAAAGGACAAGCCGCTGCAGTTTGATACTGTAGGTTTGGATTTTCAGCTTGACTTAGGTGTCGTGGCCGATGCGACGGGAGTGCCTTTGATGACGCTGCTCGAGTTGAACCCCGAATTATTGCGGGGAGTGTCCCCACCGGATTCGCAGGCCCATCTGCTCAAGGTTCCCCTTGGGATGGGCCCTGCTGTTCAGCAGCAGGTGGCGGAGATCCCCGCTGACAAGCGTTTGCGACTCAAACATCACAAAGTGCGCCAGGGTGAAACACTTTCGCACATAGCCGGCAAGTACGGCGTCTCAATCAGAGCCATAGCCGAGGTTAACCACATCAGGAACATCCACCGATTGAAACTGGGCCAAGATCTCATTATTCCTCTTTCTGGATATAGCCCGGCTGCAGTGAATTCGGGTGGAGGTGGCACTGGCAGCTATATGGTGCGGCGAGGTGATTCTCTCTACAAGATTGCGCGGCGCCACGGTGTGCGAGTTGAAGACCTCGTCCGATGGAATCATCTGAAACCCGGGGCCTATATTCACCCTGGTCAGGAAATCCGGCTCACGGGACAATAAAAACGCCATTCGTCAGGATGAGTGGATTCCCGCGTTGAAGCTAAGTTATCGTGGCAGGGGTTTTCCGTACCAGGATCGATCCCGGAACATTGGAGTACGAGAAAAAAGGGAGGGTAAGATGCGAAAGTGGTTGTTTAGCCTGGCGCTCACAGCGGGACTGATCTCGAGTAACTTTGTCGCCGCTGGATCTGCGGAAAAGGTGTATGGGGATGGGATCACCGGAGTTGAATCGACGGAGATTTCCAGAATCCTTGAGAATCCTGAAGGTTTCGAAGGGAAGACCGTTAGAATTGAGGGAAAGGTTGTAGATGTCTGCCGGCATATGGGGTGCTGGATGGACATTGAGGACTCCACAGGCAGGATTCAGATAAAGGTCGATGACGGGGTAATCGTCTTCCCTTCGACAGCGGTGGGCAAGAATACGATCGCGGAAGGGAAAGTCGAGGTCTTGTCTCTCACGAAGGAGAAATATGTGGGTTGGCTCGAGCATTTGGCCGTGGAAAAGGGCAAGACCTTCGATCCCACTACTGTGGGAGATCCTCCCTACAAAATCGTTCGCATTCGCGGCACAGGGGCAGAGATTGAAGAATAGGGCAAGGTCCTTTCTTCAAGACCCAGTTTGAGGATGTCTTATGGTACTGATCTGAGTTGAGGCGATCTCTGCCATTTATTGGAGACAGATAATTGTCTGAAAGTTCGGCCTCACAGCTCTCGACTACTTCACACGAAATCAAGACGCTTATTCTGTCTTTCCACCCTCTCGTGGTGATCGAGACTGTCGAAGAGGATCGAGTTGAGCTAATCCTGGATTCGGTCGCTTCCCAGCTGAGGATTCCTCTGTTCGAGTGGAGCTTGACAACGGGACTACGGCGTCGGGGAGAAAGAATACCTTTTCATGGAACAGATCAGCCGCTGATTCTCTTGAAACACCTGGCGGGCCTTACCGTCGAGGGCATTTTTCTGTTAAAGGATTTCTCTCAGCACCTGTCGTCTCCGGAGGTCTCAAGACAATTCAAGGAGTTAGGGGATAGTTTTTCGCTCAAGCGCTCCACGCTGGTGCTGACTGGGGACAGCGTTTCTCTGCCTCCGGACATTCTTCACCTTGCGGTCCACTACGACCTGAAACTTCCCGGTGAAGGTGAACTCCGTGGCATGCTGAGGGAGCTACTTCGCTCGCTCCGAAAGCAACAGCCCTATACGCTGGATCTGAGCCCCGACGACCTGGAGCGTCTGGTCAATGCCTTGCGGGGCCTGACTTTGAAGCAGGCAAGGCGAATGGTTGCCTATTGTGTGTTGGAAGATGCCAGGCTGGATTGTGCCGACATTGAGAAGGTTCTCGAGCGAAAGGGCAGGGCGATACGGGAGCAGGGGTTGCTCGAGTATTATCCAGCCGAGGCTAACAACTATGAGCTGGGAGGATTTGGGAGTTTAAGGAGTTGGCTGGCCAGGGCAAAAGTAGGATTCAGTAGGGAGGCACGCGGGTTTAACCTCGACCCTCCCAAGGGTATCCTTCTGGTTGGTGTACAAGGTTGTGGAAAGTCCCTGGCGGCAAAACACGTGGCCCGCGATTGGGGGTTACCGCTGCTGCGGTTGGAAATGTCCCGAATGTATGACAAGTACATTGGGGAGTCGGAAAAGAACTTCCGGAGAGCGATTCAGCAGGCAGAATCGATGGCTCCGGTTGTGCTTTGGACAGACGAAATCGAAAAGGGATTGAGTGCACCCAAAAGCTCGGAGGCGGATGGGGGCCTAAGCGCTCGCTTGATGGGTGTGTTCCTCACCTGGCTGCAGGAGAAGAACTCGGACGTCTTCGTAGTAGCGACCGCAAACAATGTTTCGGCGCTGCCCGCGGAGTTGTTGAGAAAAGGTCGATTCGACGAAGTGTTCTTCGTAGACTTGCCGAACTTTGAGGAAAGGAAAGCGATCCTACAGATTCATCTTCGCCTGAGACAGCAAGAGCCAACCCGATTTGACCTGGATCGATTGGCCGAGAAACTGGATGGGTTCAGTGGGGCCGAAATCGAACAGGTAATCGTCTCGGCCCTGTATCAGTCGCTCCATGGAAAAACTGCTCTGACAACGGAGACCGTTGAAAAGGAAGGGTCTTCTACCATCCCCCTCTCGGTTTCTCGCCACGAAGAAGTCAGTGCATTACGTGAGTGGGCCCGTGATCGGTTTGTAAACGTCCGCTAAGACTGGGGTCGATTCGAGACCCAAGACTCAACGAACGAGGTCATTCCTTCTCCTTCTTCCCCTCAGCGGTAATATGCAAATCGTCCAGATGGTGGCGAGCTTTCTTCAAAGATCTGACATACCAAAGTAGAGCAGCGAGGATAACTACGATGCCAATGATCAGAGATGTGGTCAACGGTCACACTCCTTTCCTTCAAAAATACACTTAAGGCTTTCCCCCGGGGTAAGCCAGGAAGTCCCGTTTGAAGATGAACTCGGAAAACCCGAGTCGCGAACCGTTCCCAGCTCCCTCCGCTTGGTGCAGCCCTTCTAGGATTCTAAATCCTTGGACGGGAAAAAACAATGGAAACCGACAACTAGGAACTCGTTTTCCGGTTTTCGTCGCCTTTGCCCCCAGGGAACTAACCCAATTCCCAACTCCCAAGCACCAATTTCCAAGTGAATCCAAACTTCAAACGCCCTTTACCGGATGCCAGTACCCCGTGTTCAACGAAGAGGTAATCCGGGATTAACCACAAAAGCACGAAATCACTACTAAGATCTTCTTGTGTTTTAGTGATTTAGTGGTTTGGTCCCAGTTCCCAGAGCCCTGCCCAGCATAGCTTACCGAGTCACGTCGATATGCGTCTCGTGGGCATTGATCTTAATCGGAATGTACTCATCTCTCGGTACCTTTAGAAACACGGCCACCGATGAAACAAGGCGCGAGTACCACACTGTTGCAGTTATCGTTACGCGGCCAACTGCCATAGTCTCCGGCAGTTTCCAGGTATAAGTCTCATTGACTGCTTTGAGAGGAGCAAGCCTGTAATCTGGCCCAAGACTGGCCGTATTCCACTGTGCCACGGTCATTCTGCCTTTTGGATCCAAGTAAGGGAGGCGGAATATCCGGTCGCCCTCGGGGACATCGCCGTCACGCTTCAACCCGGGAAATCCCTCCAGTCCCTTGATATCTCCAATGTCCTGATAGGCAAGAGCCGACGCCGAGGCAATCGTCAATTCCTCACCCTCAAACCCCTTCCTATCAACCTTGAGATGGTAGGTTTTGCCGGAAGCATCCCTGGCTTCGATGTGTAGCCACACGACCCGCTCTTCAGCGGAACCTGAGGGTATCATGTGGCCCGCCTTCGCGTTGACCACCGTTGCTGTCAGGCGAACCTCTTCACCGGGTCCTGAGCTCCTGACATCTGGATGGATTCTGACCTCGACGGACCCCGTAAGTTTTCCAGTGTCATGTGCTCCATGGAAGAGATGCTGCCGCACGTCGGGTCGGTCAACCCCCATTCCCGGGGCACTGTTCCCGGCTGCGGGTGGCATGTGGCAGTCCTGGCATAAAATGCCGGCCTTTGAATAAGGCCCGTCTTTCCACTCGAGGTGAGTGGCTTTGACCCAGATTCCCCAGGGGTCTTTTTCATTGTGGCAGGTCCCGCAGAATTCTGCGCTATGCAGAAAAGGATTCGTCGCAATCTTGTGTACCGGGCTTTCTCCGTCCAGCCTTGTCCCTTGCTTGGTGTCTCCGGGCACAATCGTGAAATTGAAGTTAAAGGGAACATCGCCAACGAAACCAGTCATCGAATGACAGACATCGCACGAAACACTCTCATTGGCTCGAGTGTTTGCGGATGGGCGCTGGGGAGGAATATCGCCTGCGAGGAATGCCAGAGGGGCGTGGCAGCCGTTGCAACCGGCTTTGATTCCCGAGACCTTGGGTTCCTTGTTACTGTGAGGTAGCGCCAGTTCGAAATACTCGATCTCGTCCCAGGGATGAGTAAAACACTGTGACATCATGGCTTGCTCGTACTGGGCTGCAATGTCGGTATGACAAGAGGCGCAGGCGTCAGATTGCTCGAAACGTTCATACGGCAGTGTCCCTTGAGCAGCATCTCCCGCTTTCTGCGCGTAAACTCCAGACAAAATGGTGACTGGTACAAGGATCATTACAAAGATAGCTTTAGCTGACATTTGCTCCTCCTCTCATTCCGCCCAGAAGTCGATAACGAACTGATCTTTGATCACCGCGGCCCGACTAGCTTGCCGAAGGCCTTTTGGTCGGGACACTTATCGAATCTCAGTCTCTCTTATGCCACAGTGTTTCCAGAATATCCAGTCTGGATAATTCAACCACCAAGGACCGTCTGAACAGACCTTCAGGCAGTTTGCACAGGTGGGGGAGAAGATCCCAAGCAGCCTCGGCTTCTCGGAAGCCTCATCGTAAGCCACCTTCAAGGTGCTCCCGTTGAACGGCAGCGGCGTAATCTCTGTCTTCTCTGCGGCAGCTGTTAAGCCGGCACCGAACAGGGTGAGTCGTGAAAAAGTCGCTGCAACTGCAGCACCACCTATTTGCTTCAAGAACTGCTTTCGACTCCATTCAGGCTGCTTCATATCGATTCTGTGGTATTCAGGATAACCGAGAGTAACCGATTAATCACGGCGTGTCGGATAGTTCGACAAGAGAGTCACCCTCACCGGGCAGCTTTTTCTGGAAAGTGGCTGTGTTTGCGCCGGCCGGTGGGTGCCGGCCAGCGCTTCAAGGAGGAGTGCATGGAAATGAACAACTTACTTATGGGTTCACTATATTTAGACTCGGAATCTTCGAAAAAGTTTCGATACGAGGGATCCGGCAAGTTCTTCCTTGTTCGTTTCTGTACTATTTGGACGTTTCCAAGTCAGGTGAGGCTGGAGAAAAGATGACACAGGGCCGCTGGACCGACCTCCTGAAGAAACAGGGCGACAAGTGGGTCATGATTGGTGACCACGGCGGTCCAGACGACGATGACGATTGAGCCGTCTGGACCGGACCCTCTCTGGGAATTGGACGTTCTCAACGTGATGCGCACGACCTTGCGGCTTCGCTCTCCGAGCTACGCCGTCACCAGGAAAGGTCGCGCCTCCGCATGCTTGCTAAGCCGTTTCGTTTGAGGATCATGCGGAGGCGGGTGCTTTAGCTCCCGCGCATCTCTGGAAGCTGATGATTCACCTCCGTGAGGCTTCTCAGCGGTGGGATTCACCACCAGGGACTCCCAAAAGTGCCGAAGGTCCGGAAAATCGGAGCCTCACCGTCAGACTGAACTGGGAGGATTCTATATGGTCTACATCCCAACTTACCAGGACCTGTTGGCAGCCGCCCGAAGAATTGAGGGCAAGGTACTCAGGACGCCTCTCGTCTTTTCTGATCCTCTGTCGAGAGAAGTCGGGAGCGACGTCTTTCTCAAGTTGGAATCTCTCCAGCCCGGCGGGAGTTTCAAGTTTCGCGGCGCGACGAACGCAGTTGCTACGTTGACCGAGGCAGAGCGTCGCAAGGGGGTCGTTGCTGCCTCTTCCGGTAACTACGGAACCGCTCTGGCTTTGGCCGCTCAGAGAGCTGGGATTGGCGCAACCATCGTTCTTCCAGACAATGCCCCATCCGTCAAAGTAGAGCGCATTCGCAAGGCGGGCGCCACGATCATTCGTTACGGCACTCACTACGGAGACAGTGAGCAAAAGGCAGCCAAACTAGGTGATGAAGGGTTGATGTTGATTCATCCCTTCGATGATCCGCGAGTCGTAGCGGGGCAGGGTACAATCGCACTGGAGATCTCCCAGGATGCTCCCGAGGATCTCGATATGGCCGTTGTCCCCGTCGGAGGTGGGGGCCTCATCTCCGGGGTGGCGTTAGGACTTAAGTACACAAGGCCCGGTGTCGAAGTCGTCGGTGTTGAACCCGTAGCTGCGCCTTCTCTAACCGAAGCGCTCAAAGCGGGAAAGCCGGTGCCGATAGAGCCTCTTCCAACCTGTGCCGATGGCCTCTCGCCTCGGTTCACTGGAGAAATTTCCTTCGAAGTGGCACAGGAACGGATAAGTCGCGTACTGTTGCTGACGGAGGACGAATTAATGGGAGGCTCCCGATATTGCTTTCAGGAATTGAAACTCGTTGTAGAGCCCTCAGGCGCGGCTGGCGTGGCGGCACTCATCTCCGGAAAACTTGAGGCGAAGCAGGGCTCCATTGCAGTGGTCGTTTCCGGCTCGAATCTGGATCGAAAGTACTTTCCGGATGTGATGAAGTAGGACTATGGATCTCTGAGATCGGCTTAGTACCTCGTCCGACAGGTACCCCGCGGTCAACGTTTCAGCTGAGGACTCTGGGATTCGTAGGCCTCAATCCTGGCCTTTAAAGCCGAAACAAGTTCGTAGTTGTTTTGCCGCGACGCAACAGTCAGGGCTCGGCGAGCGGTTTGCACAGCATCCGGAAACCGACCGGCCAGTGCGTAGGCGCGGCTCAGTAGATCGAGCGTTGTAGGGTTCCGCCCGCTGGACAATGTGACTGCCTTCTCCAGATGAAGAATCGCCTCGCCTAACCTCCCGATTGTCGCCAGGGCCATTCCAAGATTCTGGTGGACATGAGCTGCCTCCGGCTGGTACTCAACGGCCTTCTCCAGATGAGGGATTGCCTCGTCGATCTTGCCTTGTTGGGCGAGAGTGGCTCCGAGATTGGATCGCGCATCAGCCTGTGTGGGATCCAGGTCCAGAGCTTTCTTAAACTGGGCGATCGCTTCGTCATACCTTGCCCTTCTCGCCAGGGCCTCCCCCAGATTGTTGTGCGCCTCTGGATACTGCGGGTCGAGTTCCAGGGCCCGCCTGTAGTGCTTTACTGCCTCTTCGACCTTACCCGCCTCCGCCAAGGCAAATCCAAGATTGTTATGAGCCAGCGGTTCTTCGGGGCTCAGCTGCAGGGCCTTTCGCCATTCAGGAATGACCGCCTCATACTGGCCCTTGTTCATCAACTCCATTGCAACGTCCACGACCCTGTAGTAGTCAGTGGCCGGTGCGTCTATTCTCATCAGCCCATCCTGAGAGATGTTCACGAACTCGGGAATATTCACAGCGCGGTTGGCGGCCGTTGCGTTCTCGATCAGGATCGCAGGACTGTCATTGCCTGCTTCGTCCAGATGAGTCAGAAACATCTGTGTGTACGGAGACCGGCTCTTGGAGGAAAAGACGAGCCAGCGTCCATTCGGCGAGAAGCTATGCCACGAATTCATCAGGGGAGTGTTGCAGCCCATCCTCCGAGCTTCGCCTCCTTCCACCGGGACCATGTAGAGCCGGCTGTCAGGACGCATCAACTGACCGTTGCGGCACTGGACATAGACGAGCCAGCGTCCGTCAGGTGAGATCTTGGGAAAGGTGTTGCTCATACCGTTCTCTGACGCGCCAGGTATCGGCTCCGGCCGTCCACCTTTACCGTCGTTAAAGGGGATTCTGTAGAGATCGTATTGAATCTGAGTCTCGTTCGGGTCATTCGCGAATTTTGCCGGGTTCCGGCCTGGTTGGTAGGCATCTTTCGCTTCAGCCCTGGAAAAAACCAGGTACTTACCGTCCGGACTCCATACAGCATTCGTGTGCACGTACCGCGGGTCGTCAGCGCCGGGCAGAGGCTGCAGTCGGCCTGTGGCTCGGCTATACCACGCCAGGATGCCCCTGGTGGGATAGAACACCTGGAGGAATCGGTAGTCTTTGAAGTTGGCCACGTAGTAGTTCAGTACAAGGTCTTTCGGGTTCTTTCGACGTTCGTACTGGGTCTGGTCCACCCCGGAGTCGTTGATCGTGGTCACGACATATTGCCCCTCCGGAGAAACCTGGGACATGAAACCAACCCTCAACCTGCCACCCAGCTTGCCTCGAAAGGTGCTCCACGCGACCACATCTTCATTTCGGATTGACATTTGCGGTTTGACCGGGACGATTGCGTACAAGCCCTTGTCATTCTGGGGACCGTCCACATCCATTCCCATCGTCATTCCATCGCGGGAAAAAGAATGACAATTGGCGCACGAGTAAAGACCTTCCATCAGCAAACGGCTGCTCGTTTCTCCGACATTGAGCAGGCGCCATGCGATCAACGGGACCGCCTCCCGAGCCAGGGGTTTGATCACACCCTTCTCTGTTTCGGCAGGCATCAGCGGCACATCCCTGTAGAAGATCGGTGCCCCGACAGGGTCTGTCGAGGTTTGCACAGTGACCTGGCCGCGAGAAACAGCCTGGGCCAGGTTCCCGTCCGGGTAACCGGTAATGGTAACTGTGGCTGCCTGTATTGCGGACCCTTTCTTAATGGCTGTCCAGGTGTCGAAATCCGGCTTCCAGCTGTGTCCCGCTGCCTGCTCCGGTGTTAGCCCAGGCAACTCGTTCGTCGAAGATATGCAGCGCTCATCGATCTCACGGATCGGCATCGGATCACCTGGCGATTCAACCGAGATACCCGTCGAGCCGTCCTTAAAGGTTACGTTAATCTGCCACACTGTGGCACTGTCGTCGGGATCGCGCCAGAGAAATGTCGGAGGCGGAAACTCGGGTGGGAATACTGACCCGTCGGCGGGGTAATCGATCGTGATTGCTGCAGGCTGCCCCGTGGATACAAATTGCCGGCCGGCGTTTTCCGATGGGGTCAGTCGCCACAAGACCGTGGCCGCTGCAAGGACCAGGCCACTCACGATGATTACGAGAGCGATCCTCTTAGTCATGAGGCTCCCAGACTTCCTCATAGGTTGGCTTCCAAAATCCTTGAAAGGCCCTTACCTCTGTCACCATGCCCTGCGTTCCTTTTTCGTCTGGCAGGGAAAGAGCACGTGAGTTTCAAACGCGGCAATTCGCCATTGACGGCTCCCAAGTTACAGGTGGGCTCAGGCTAAGTCAATGAAGCGGGCTTGCCTGAAAGATGTGGCAGTCATAATAGGGAGGATGACCTTCCAGGTCGTCAGTCAGGACTGAAACTGGACCGGTGATGACAAGCTAGAAGCTTATCTTCCTTGAGTCCCGAGGTCACGTCGTTTGTCACCCTATCTAAACCCTTGGTGAACTTGGCGGGCTTTGCGTGAAATCAATTCGTCTCACGCCAAGAACGCAAAGAGACGGTTGGGTCTCGGTCAGAAAAGGGGTGGCTGTCCCTCTCCGCTCTCAACACGACGAAGGGAGGGGCACCTGTATCCATAGCCGGCCGATATCAGGGCCGAGGAGAGGCGGGAGGAGGCGAGAATGATGTGTGAAGGGTCGAAACACGAGCACAATATGCCGGCAGTCAGATCTACATTCCATGACACTTTTATGACACCTTCTGGTGGGCAGAGGAGTAAAATGGAGTCTGCTGGAAAGAGGGTGGCCTCGCGTAATGTACTCAGCGACACATCGGAAACAGATTCTTCTCTTCCTCATCGCCGTAATTCTTCCCAGTGCGGTATTGGTGTTTTTCACCACGCGTGTGATCCGTCAGGAGCGGGAGCTCGCCGAGAAGAGAGCGGGTGATCAGCGCCTCCTACTGGCACGCGAGTTTGGACAAAGTTTGCTGAGGTGGCTTGAAAGAATCAAGCAGGAAGAGGTTGACGTATACCGAAATTCCACAGCACCTGCGGAACGTGCACAGTATGCAAACTCCGAAGTGGAACTCATCGGTTTGGTGGGTGAGAGCGGTTT
>JAUVSF010000033.1 GCA_030597245.1 Acidobacteriota bacterium | reverse complement strand
TCTGTTTGTAATCTCCGAAGATCTGCTGCCCTGCTAAAGGCTGACTCGAGCGAACAAGGAAATAGCCCTCCACCTGGCTTCGCGTTTCGGGGACAAGCTCGTAAAGAAGCTTCGAGAGACGATAACCGCCGGAGAGTAACAGCGATACCCTCACAGGAGTCCCGCCTTGCGGGACGGCATGAACTCCGCAAATCCGCCCTCCGTCAACCTAATGAATCGGGTGGAGAATCCGGAGTATGTCTTGTCCGCTCGTCCTTTTCCGATAGACTCCCAACGTCACCACCGGCGCTTTTGTCGAGTTCGGGGTGAAATCGACTTGGCGCCTTTCCCCCACAACCGTCTTTCAACCACTTACGGTGATTTTCGCGGCAGTCTGATGATCGTGAGTGTGGAACCGATCGTGGAAACGTCGCTCCGAACTGTAAGAAGAATAGCGGTGTCGAGTCTTCCGGTCGGAAGTACGCAAAGATGATAGCTGGTTGGGATTTGGGGACGGACCACGCTAACATGATTGGATTTCCGGTCCGAATTTGGTATCTTATATGGACCGGGATGTCTAAATGAAAATTACACGTGATATCAGACCCGTTACCTATTTAAAATCCAGAGCTGCGGAATTACTCAATCAAATAAACGAAACCCGTCAGCCTGTAATCATCACCCAGAATGGTGAACCGCGAGCGGTGCTTCAAGATCCTGAAAGCTATCAAAATATGCGCAATGCTATTGGTATTTTGAAGCTGATTTCACAGGGTGAGACCGAAATAAAGAAGGGCAAAGCCAAAACCCAGGCGGCCGTGTTCAAGGACCTTGAAAGGCGACTGAAAGAAGACTCTGGATGAGCCTGAAGTACAGAATTTTATGGGCTGAAGCCGCTGAGAAAGATCTAACAGAAATCATCGATCATATTGCGATCGATAATCCCGCCGATGCAGCAAAGATTCTGCAGGAAATCAAACAGCAAGCGGCAAGCCTGTACACATTTCCCGAACGTGGCCGCATTGTACGTGAGCTTCACGAAAATGGTATTCACTTTTATCGTGAATTAGTCATTCCTCCCTGGCGGATGATTTATCGAATTTCAGATACTGATGTGTACGTGTCATGTGTATTCGATTCCCGGCGAAACGTCGAAGATATCCTCATGAATCGCTTGGTCGGGCTTTAATCAATACCAACCGAAGGTAGGGGAAGTAGGGGACAGGTTGGTTTCGAGTCCCTTGCACTCGAACCTCTTCTATTCGTTCAGAGCTAAGGGGCGAGAGCATAAACCCCAAGGATCTTGGGAGGCACAGCTGCAAAAAAGGTCTGTCTATAATCTCCGAAGATCTGCTGCCCCGCTAAAGGCTGACTCGAGCGAACAAGGAAATAGCCCTCGACCTGGTTTCGCGTCTCAGGGACCAGCTCGAAAAGGAGTTTCGAGAGACGATGACCACCAAGCAGTTTGAATGAGGCTTGGCCTGTAGATCGTCCGTCCGAACTGAAGACTTCAATCGTCACGTCAGCAACTTCACCTTGCGGATTCATCAGAGCGAGCCCAGTAAAGAGTTGAGAAGTATTTGCCACCTGGCTGAAAATGGCTTCTTTGAACAGGCGCCCTTGCAGGGATAAGGCGGACGCATAGTGAAGACCCGTCCTTTCGCCGATGATTACGTCGCCTATGACTCCGCGTTTATCCAACGTAACGCTGATCGAGCCAACGACCTCCGCCTGTGAAAAATCGAAGATCTGATTAACATCCCTCTCAAAGTAATCCTTCGAGAGAATCTCATCCTGGTAAGGCTTTGCCAACTCTGAACCATCGTTCCCGATTGCTCGAATGGTCATATGACAGGCTTCGTTCCCTGTATTGACTAACTTCAGAGAGGTGGAAATACCCGGGCCGGTTGCGAACTGGGCCGAATAGAGCTGAGTGTAACCTGGATCAAAGGAGGGGTTGAGCCCGACAATGGTGTGTCCCCCGCTTGACTCCAGCACCTCAAATCCTATCACTCCCTCTCCGCTCTTGACCTCCACCGCCAGATCCCCTGACTGAAATCCATGATTCTCAAAGAGGGTGGAAATCGTCTCCAGCAGAAGGCCCATCGGAGGAATCGTTCGAACTGTCTTTAAATGAGCTCGGGTGTTCACGAAGGGCGTATGTTTATCTCCCCAGAGGGTTACCTCCACGGACACTTTATCGAGGCTCGGATTCGCTAGCGCAACCAGGGCTGAGCCCGACTCACCTCCCCAGAGAGAAGCCGGCACCAATGCACGGGTGAACCAGAAGTGCCGAGCCGGCAAATCGAACGCGGGACCGCCATCAAGCTTCTCATCGCCACCGATCAAAAACAGCCGCCCTAACGGAGAGCTATCCGCCGTCAAGAGAGCCCACCCACGCTGTTCGGACTGTGGAGCGTAACCGAATATCTCAGAGCCTAGCCGGGCTAGATGAGCTTTGCCGTTTATCGTTGCTAACGAAGGGTTCGAGGTTCCGGGTATCTGATCCCCGGTAAAGCCGAATGCATTGAATTCCAGCATCGCATCGGATGAGGCAACATTCGAGACAGCGAAGCCCGTAAAGGACTCCGCACCTGAGATTAGTAGCGGAAAATACACGTCGTGGACCGGTCCTGTCATCACCTTCAGTTCATGGCTGAATTCGCTGATCAACCGGTTAGGGTTGAGCTTGTGGCTCTCCGTGACCGTTCTCACGACGAGATGGTACGTTGTCCCGACATCAAGCCCG
The DNA here is from genome assembly GCA_030597245.1 of Acidobacteriota bacterium. Classification (GTDB taxonomy): domain Bacteria; phylum Acidobacteriota; class UBA6911; order RPQK01; family JAPXNP01; genus JAUWTT01. The sequence continues at coordinate 17,375 of JAUVSF010000033.1, read as the reverse complement.
CCAACCCTGATGGAGGAATCGGTCTTGTTCTTTGTGCGCCCAGCGAACTCGTAAGGGCCGCCGGGGTCCGTGCCGATGAAGACCTCATGTCGGCCGGCGTCAGCCTCGAACGCAATAGGATCCCAGGTCAGGAGCACGCTTGTGCCCGCGATTTCAAGAGCCCTGAGCTTGATAGGTGGCACTGTCTGGGTCAACTCAAAATCTCCAAAGATCTCTTTAAGGGCAGTGGCTAGCTGCGGATCCTCTACATAAAGGGCATTGTAGTCGAGATTCGCAGCCCAGTCTTTGAGCCCTGTAAGGTTAGCCAGACTCGGTGGGATGGGGCCTGAAAGCTGATTGCCGCGCAAATTCAGTTCAACAAGATCTGTAAGATATCCAAGTTCGGCAGGGATCACCCCACTGAGCTTGTTGCCATTAAGCCACAGATCTTTCAGGATTGGCAGATTCCCAAGCTCTGCAGGGATTTCTCCTGAGAGTCGATTCTGTTTGAGTGATAATGTTAGCAGATTCACTAACATTCCCAGTTCGGGCGGAATCACGCCTCCCAGGTTGTTTCCGCGCAGGTTGAGAGAGCGCAAGTTCAGAAGAAGCCCCAGCTCTGGGGGGATTGGCCCAGAGATATCAGTATTATTGATCGCGAGCGTCTGAAGTGATTTCATATTCCCCAGCTCAGGTGGCAAGGATCCTGAGAGGTGGTTGAAGTGAAGTGAAAGCTCTTCCAGGTTAGAAAGATTCCCCAGTTCCGGAGGTATCGGCCCCGTAAAAGGATTGCCATCCAGGTTCAGTTCCACCAGATTGACCAGATTGCCCAGCTCGGGCGGAATGTGGTCCAGTCGGTTCCGAGAAATGTGCAAACTCTCAAGATTGATCAGGGAGAATAACTCTAGTGGCCAGACGCTAATTCCGCCCCAGATGTTCAGCTCTCGAATCTGCTGAGCCACGTCGAGGCCGGGTGGGATGCTGTCTTTCTCGTATTCGCGAATCGTTAATGTCTCCAGCGCTGGGATCCGGCCGACCACAGGAGGAATTCGCGGCATCGGATTGCGTCCGATTCGAAGCTCGACCAGGCTGCCCAGGAAAATCATGGAGTCCGGTAATGTGGTCAATAGATTTCGATCGAGATTCAATTGAGTCAGGCTAGCCAGCTGGCCGATCTCTGGCGGGATCTCAACTAGCTGGTTATGACCCAGATACAAATGAGTCAGAGTGGACAGGCCTCCAATTTCGCGGGGCAGAGAACTCAATTGATTATCCGTCAGGTAAAGGTATTCCAGGGATGCAAGATTACCTATCTCAGCCGGTAGCCCCGTCAGCCTGTTGCCAGCGAGATAAAGCCACTTGAGGTCACGCAGAAGGCCTATCTCATGGGGCACTAATGTAATCTCGTTGCCATTGATATAGAAGAGTTCCAAGGAGGAGAGATTTCCGATCGTCGAGGGAATAGGCCCCATTAGCCGGTTAGGGGGACCATGTTGCCATGAATTACCTTTTCCATAGAGACTCAGGAATCTGAGAAAGCGCAACTCGCCTATCTCGTTCGGAAGAGTTCCAACGAGATTATTCAACCCTAAGTTGAGTTCCGTGACGTGTCCTTCCTCCACCGTCACTCCGTACCAGGTACCTTATGTACCGGGAGGAGCCAGCCAGTTCTTGCTATTTGCCCAGTCCGGTCCTCCGGTTGCTTGATAGAGAGCAATCAATGCATTGCGCTCTGACTCCGGGACTTGCGCAGAAAGACACGGCAGCAGACACAAGAAGATGAGAATTACAGGAACTCTGGTCAATGACGGGAAGCTCCCCGAAAAGTCCATCTCTTTACTCTGTTTATTACGACCCCAGGATGTTGTGCTCTTCACTGTTAGAGATGCCCCAGCCAGTGAGAAGTTGAATTGACAGGACAGAAAACCACGACAAAGATTCAGGGCAACTCCGTGTCGCTCAGTTGTCAGACAGAGCCAAGAGCCCATTTACGCGTTGTGATTTTGAGCCCACCCCGGATAACCTTTTTGAGGGAGACGAACGCCCGCGAACCGACGTTCATGAAAACATGTCATTGCCTCAGTGCAACACGGATGGGTTGATAAGCAGGGCCAACCGCACTTATCCCTGATATGTGCGATTGATAATCGCGGTTTTCAGGAATGAATTCATAGTATGGATCGCGATCTTCGGACGATTCTCCTTCACGACAACCCGTGGGTTGAAGATCAAGAGAGCCTTGGGCGGTGGTGCACCTCCCGTCTGCCGGAGACCTTCGTCCCGTGCGACGTTCTAAGCACCGCGGGGGGCGTTGGCGGGAATCGGTTCGCGCGCATCAGGTCGTGGGTCTGGAGATCAAGGAGGGCACGATGAGAAGACCCTCGATCCCACGGTCGGCCCGGAGCTTCATCGAAGCCTACCGACCGCAGCCCTTGCTAATCGTCAGTACCAGTCGTTTCGATCCCCAGCGCATCGGCGCGACCGAGGTCGTCTGGATCACCCTTGACGAAGTCGCGTCAACTATGAGGCAGCTGATCTATCGGGGCCCCAACCCCGGGGCCCTGTAAGGGTCTGTTGCCCAAACCGCAACAGCCCAAGCTCGAAGCTCGAAATCCGAAGCTCGAAACAAACTTGAAATTAGAAGGTCGAAGGACGAACCGGTTATCTGTCATCGGTTATCGAGTAACTTGTAAGTCCGCCGATTCCGTTCGTGACTTTGTGTTTTAGTGGTTAGTCCCCAGACTGATAACCTTCATTTCACAGAGAGGACTGTGCGATGGAGGTGAAATGTATGAAACTGAAAGGCCTGGTAGAGTGGCTCGGTACCGTAGCGAACATCCGGGGTGTAGTGGTAACTCCAACTCTCGTTCTCCAGAACCAGGGGAATCCGGGTCCCGCGTGGAGTGTCAGCACTTAGCTGGATAACACTGGTCCGATTCTTGGCACCTGTCCATTCGAGCTGTTTTTGTTCCTGTATGTCGTCTATCTCAGTGACCCATTCTGAATCGGCCCGGACCTTGCACCGATACCAGTTATTCTTGTCGAATGGATCCATGCCCTGGGCCAGCTTTACCCAGATCGTAGCCTTCTCTCCAGGCTCGAGGATTCCATTACCGTTACCCGCCCCTTCGGTGACCTCACGTTCAATCGAGGAACCCCCTCCCTGGTTCCCTTTTTGCCGAAACACCTGAAAGCGAAAAGTCCTTCCGTCCAGAATCTCAATTCCGAGGGGCTCGGGCATATGCTCCGGTTCGATCGCCACATCGATATTCTCCGACGTTCCATACCAGCCATCGTAGGTCAGGTCCAGCCGCAGTCGAGCCTTCGCATAATAGCCTCCACCTGAGGTGAAACGAACACGCATCTGAGCAGAGACATCCGCTGCGAAACCAGGTTCGATGCGCTCGATCACCGTAGAACCTTCGATGACTTCAACGGTGGGGTATTCGCTGGAGAGCTCTACCGTTACCTTCTCCATCGCCTCGCCCCGTGGGTTATAGATGCTAATAGGTAGCTTGACCGGCTCTCCGGGCTTGACATAGAGCCTCTCCTTCTCCGAGACCGGAAGGAGTACGGGAGGCTGGGCTCCAGTTCCAGGCCCGGCGAAACTGATCTGGTGCCCACTTCCGTCTACCGAGAAAGCCAGCTTCCCCTCTCCATCTGCTTCAACCTCCCGAAAGGAGGTTGTCCCGGTTGCCAGGCTACGGTCGATTAGTTTGTACTTAGAGCCAGCCCGGTACTGGGGACTTGTTGTGATCTGAATCTGACGCTGATTCAGTGGCGGTCCATCAGGAGCCCACTGACGAGTTGTGATTCTGAGGCCACCCTGGATGACCTTCTCGAGATAAACGATCCCTTTCTCCTCGCCAGGGGCCTCAACCTGATATCCCCAGACTTTGAACTCGCTGTCAGGGTTTGAGTAAGACCACACCGCCGGAACATCGTTCAGCGTAGGATCCTGAAAAGCTTTGAGGTGGAAATCGAAGGTTTCCGAGATCGAAGTGGCCGCATGCTTATGATACTCGTCGCGTCGATACTCGAAGTTCACCTTCTCTGCCCGGGAGTAGGCATCCCGAAGTTCTTCATGATACTGGCTAATGTAGTCTCCGCTTGCCCGTATCAGCCTCACCCAACGATTCTCATGGTCAAACACGTGATCCTTGGGACGCCAGAGCACCCGACGCCCAGGATCTCCCACATAGAACTCGGCCCCTGGGTTAAAAGCCGACGCGCTACCGATCAAATCGGGGTATCGGCCACTCAGGTAAAGGCTCATGAACCCTCCCATACTCAACCCGGAAGTTCCTCGATGTCTCCGATCACTGATTGTGCGGAAGGTTTCATCGATGTGGGAGACTAATTCCAGGAAATAGGCACCAAAATCGTTTTTCCCATCGATCGCGATGTCCCAGGGCCAACCACCGTAGAATCCCGTGTAGTTTTCGGCCAGGTATCCATCGACGCTGACTACGATGACATCGTGGTTCTGAACGTAATCAACGATCTTGGGAACGGTGTCGGTCCCATTGTCATAATGCTCCAGCGTGTAACGATCGCTATGGCCGTGGAAATAATAGATGACAGGATAGGACTTCCCGCTGGTTTGATAGTCTACCGGGAGAAACAGTCGGTAGTTACGATTCTCATCAAAGAGTTTTGAGAAATGTGTCCGGTCCTCGAAGAGCCTTTCGGGGAAGGCTACCGTTCCCATAATCCAGCAAAGCAGGAAGAAGCTAAGAACTTTGATCTTCATAGTCTGCCCTTTCGAGGAGAGATCATCTTCTCCCAAATGTCCTACCCCAATTCAAGAGCAGGGACAGTTCCCTGCCCCCAGTGCCTCGCCACGACCCGTTGCCCAACTCCAACCTGAACAGGGCGCTACCCAAGTGTTCCAGAGAACACTTAGTTTTCCAGCCACGACTGAAGGGCTGGTAAATTCCCCACGGTTTCTGGTACGACACCAATTGTGGGATACACGGAGGTCCGAACGCAAGAAGGACAGGCGACGAGACGGTGTTCTGGCCGAAGGACTGCGTCGGTGGTCTGGATATGAAAGGCGTGAGAGAATCACCCTGACCTAGATTAAAGCGATGTTTGGTGAAAGAGAATTTGTATTTCTGCTGCTCGCGATTGTTGGCGTGCTGTTCGCCAGCAATCGGGTTCGACTCGATGTTGTTGCACTCATGACAGTGCTGGTCTTGATGCTCAGCGGCATTCTCTCCGTTTCCGAGGCACTGATGGGTTTTGGAGACCCTGTCGTATTACTCGTGGGCGGGCTGCTCGTTGTTGGTGAGATGCTGGTCCGGACGGGTGTTGCTCAGTCGGTCGGATCATGGATTCTGCGCGTCGGAGGGGGAAGTGAGATTCGTTCGCTCATGCTAATCATGGTGGCAGCAGTTGGGTTGGGAAGCGTGATGAGTTCGACGGCCATCGTTGCGATTTTTATCCCGATAGTCCTGAGGGTTGCTTCAAAGACCGACTTAAATGCATCACGCTTGCTCATGCCGATGGCCTATGCCGCGCTCATCAGCGGAATGCTCACTCTGATTGCAACTTCTCCAAATCTCGTAGTCAGTGCTGAACTCGCAAACCAGGGGTTCGCACCACTCGGCTTCTTCAGTTTCACGCCCATTGGTATTGCAATCTTGATTGTAGGGATTGTCTACATAATGCTGGTCGGGAGGCGCCTGCTTCCGGGCGGGAAGGAATCTCCTGAAGATAGTGCCGGCCGCACAGCCCGAGATCTCTGGCGTGAGTTTGGGCTCGAGGAGAAAGCCTATCGCCTGCGAGTCGGGCGTGATTCTCCCCTTATCGGGAAGACGATCGAAAAATCTAATGTGGTAGGACGTTATGGAGCGCGCATCCTCGCTATAGGGCGCCCGGGAAGGCTTGGGAGGACGATCAATGTTGCGTCTGGGGATCCCTACGTCGAGTTAGAGCTCAATAATGTCTTGATGGTTCTCGGCGAAGCCCTAAACGTCAAGAAGTTGATGGAGAAGGAGCGATTAGAATCACTAGGGATCACGAAGAAAGACACCGTTGCTGTTATGCGGGAATTAGGCGTGGCGGTTATCTTGATCCATCCGGCATGTCGTCTGATCGGAAAAAGCCTGCGCCAGGCCGGCTTCCGCTCTAGGTTTGAGGTGCATGTCCTTGGCATTCGTCGGAAACAGAAAAGTATTGATGATTTCACCGACGAACCCTTGTCCGCTGGAGACACTATGCTGGTCTCTGGTACGTGGAACCGGATCACCCAGCTCCAAAATGAAAAGCGCGATTTCGTACTCCTGGAACTACCGGTGGAATTCCAAGAGGTTGTCCCGGCAAGGCGACAAGCACCTGTGGCGATCGCAATTCTTTTGGGGATGGTTTTGCTGAGTGCCTTCAATCTAGTCCCGATTGTGGCTGCGGTCATGCTGGCTGTGCTTGCAGCAGTTTTCACGCGGTGTCTTACAATGGAAGACGCGTACAAGTCGATCCCTTGGAGCAACCTGGTACTGTTAGCAGGAATGTTTCCTCTCGCAGATGCCCTCGAAAAGACCGGTGGAAGCACTCTGGTTGTCGATTCGCTCGTGTCAGGACTTGGCTCGGCAGGCCCTTATGGAATGATGACTGCTTTGTTCTTCCTCACAACGGGTCTGGGGCTCTTTCTCTCAAATACAGCGAGTGCAGTTTTAATGGCTCCGGTTGCCATAATGGCGGCTCAGGCGCTCAATGTCTCGCCATATCCCTTAGCTATCTCGGTATTGATTGCAGCATCCTCCGCTTTTGTGACACCCGTGTCTACGCCGGTCGTGACCTTGGTCGTACAGCCCGGAAGGTATACTTTCGTGGATTTCTTAAAAGTCGGAGGTCCGCTGCTGATATTGACGTACCTGACTACCCTTCTCGTGACTCCGATCATTTTCCCGTTCTAGAGTTAATCCTGGAGCGTGGGAGATGTCACCCGTCTGGTCTCGTCAATGACCTTACCCCTGCTCGTGAACGAAATGCCGGCGCTGCCAGCCTGGCCAAACATCACCGTTTCAACAATTGGGTCTGAGACTGGACCTATGGCACCCCATTCCACCATGAAATTTGCTCCGAAACCACCTGACTCGTCGTCACGCTGGATTGTGAAAGCTGCGGTCGCCATCGGTCCGAGTCGGTAGGTCTGGTCCAGGTAGGTTCGTATGACCGCGCCGTCAGAATCGTAGTAAGAAACACCCGTCAAAAAGATGGCATCTTCCGGATCGATATTTCGTACGCTCATCGCAGCAACGAGTTCCGTGGCGTGGGCATATCTCCAAAAGATACTTGAGTATACCGGGACGTAAACGCGCTTGCTGACGATGAACTCTTCGGGAGATACATCCACTGGGACCAGGTTCTGTGGGGGCTGGTTGGCAGATTCCCTGGCGGCCTTTCTGGATGAATGGTTACATCCGGCCAGGATGACAAGTATGCCAAGCAACGCCACGCTTACAATCGAGCGTTTGGACAAAAGAAGCTTCATAAGGAATTACCCCCTCAAGGACCTTAAATATATCAAGGTGCCGGAAGCCTTTCCAGCGTTTACCGTGACCAGCGATTGAGTGTGAAATGGGTCATTTTCGCAGCGAGAAAAGGGCCAATGGGATTTCCAGGAGCCTCGACCATGGGAGATTACGGTAGTTCGGCAGGTCATGCGATGCCCTACCAGGTTCCTGCCCCAATTTCGATCACGAAGCGTGGGTCTAGATCGCCGAACCCGGATGTTCGAACTCCCAGTCTAAGACCTGCAAAGTCGTATCCAAGAGCGAACCACTTTGCTTTCCCCTTCAGAGGGGCTCGAATCTTCACTCCCAATTCCGCTGCGAAGTCCCACTGATGCTCGTTCAGAACACGAGTGTTTCCATCCTCATCCTTTATCCTCTTCCGCTCCCATGCAGCGCCCGTCCCCGCATACCATGAGAATGGCCTCGCGGCGGAAGGCATGAACAAGGCCATGAGGGAAAGATTGTCCCGGTAGATCCAGTCGAATCTCGGCACAACATAGAGTTCCTTGAGGTCAAGCCCCCTGAAGACTAAAGCGAGGCCAGGGTTTCTATCATATCTAAAACTGACATTCTGAAGGATCGCGCCTGGATTCCCGATCGGGAGAGTCAGAGCCGCGGCAAATTCAGATTCGAGAACCTCAGGTTCGAACTGGCTGCCGAACCGATGCTTATCCATCAATTCGATGAGCATCCTGTCGTCATCCGTTAACTGACTGCACGGAGATATTCGGTTTGCCGGCCGCAATTCGTAAAGACCAAGGAAACCATCGTCCTTATTGAGCGAACTGCGAGGGCCAATACTTCCCGAAGCTGAAAGTTCTGGAGGCAGCATCCGGAACTCGGCAAGCCTGGGCTTGGCCATAGAGGCACTGTATTTTACCGCTCCGAGGAAGCCCGAACCCACAATATCCCGCACCCCCCAGGCGTCATTGATCCGCTGGTTAACGTCGTAACCAGGAGTGTACAGGCCGTCTGCGTTTCGATCTGGGCAAGAGGCATGCTTACCCTCCTCGACAATCAGAGATATGGGGAACTTCGTGTCACGTTCGACCTCGAGTTCGTTGTAATACCAGGGTATCCCGTGTGCGAAGCCGATGACTCTTTCGAGGCGGATCTGATAGCAGCCCTCCGAATCTCTTTCTAGAAACACCGCCATCTCGGCCAGTTCCAGGTCGTGCTTGTGTCTTCCGAATCCGAAATCGTAGGAGTAGTAGAAGAAGAAGCGGATTGAAAACTCCGCAACCTTTGTGAAAAATTTAGGCTCTTCCTCAACGGGGATTGCTACTCGTTCGTGCCCCCTTCTTCGAATCTTGTTGTACTGGTAGTAAACGATCCCGGTATCGGAAACATCAGGGTCACAGGGGTGCAGTTCAGGTAGGGATTTCCCTTCTAGAAGGAGGGGTTCGTCGGCCGAAAACCAAAGAACCGGTGCCAGCATTTCCGCTATTTGGCGGGCACTCAGGGCGGAATGATGCCCTTTCCAGATCACCCCTTTTTGATAGGCGGGGTCAAACGGCCCCTGACAAACGCACCGACTCTCCTCGGGCAAATCCAAACGGAAATGAGAGGCGGGTAAGTAGACGGTCGTCGCGTCATAGTTGTCAAGGGTCTTCAGTGAGTAGCCGGCCTGGGCCAACATGACTGTGCTACTGAGTAGAGTGGCGAAGACCGTCAGAACAAGAATCTTGGGACAATAGATTTGTTGGGTCCTCATCCGTTTCTTACCTGCACTCCTGTCAAGCATTCACACCCTCCCCCTGCACGTTGTAGACGTCCATGAAACTGCAATCTCGGGCTTTCTAACTCGGTGGGAAGCCGGGAGCAGCAGCCTGCTGAATCACGATTCTCCCTTGGTGCCCTCAGATGCCTCGTCAATACTGGCCCGTAGTGTTTCAAATGCTTCTCGAACACCCACCTGAACGGCTGCCCAGTTATCCTGAGCTGATTTCGATGCTTCCTGCATGCGCTTGCGCGCCTCAACGAGTTTCTGATTCAGTTCGACAATCGTGAGATCGATGTCAGAAACTGACACTTTTTTTTCTACCTGCGCCTCTAACTTCATGAGTTCGATCCGGCCGGCTGCGAGGTCTGCCTGGTTCTTCTGTACTGTCTCAGTAAGTTGGCGAAGCTGCTTTTCCACCTCGTCCAGCCGGCTGTCCTGGAGTTCATGAACGACATCTCCAGCTGAGGTTCCGAAGGTAATCATCGACCATCCGGCCAGAATCATCCACACGCCCAGCAGGACACCAATTGCCCAGGCACCGGATAAGGGCCACTGCGCCCAGATCATGAACGCTAGCAGTAGCGATACGAGCCCCCCGAACAGCATCCACTGCCATCCCTCTGCCGGCTTCAATCTGAAGGCAGCGATGGCGACCACAATACCTTCAAATAAGAAGAATGCCGCCAGGACAAGCGCCATGGAGGCAAGCCCAATTAGTGGTCTGGCCAACATAATCGCGCCGAAAAGAACTGCTACACCACCGAACAGAAACTGAAAGACTCCCTTCGCAAACGAAGGAGATCGGAAGGCGAAAACAGTCTGGCTTATACCGGCGACAATCAGGAGCACCGCTATAACCGTGATCACTGCAAGGCCCGAAACTGAAGGGGCAAGGATCGCAAGAATTCCCAGGATAACCAACGCACCTCCGAAAACAGTCCCCGTTCGTGAAGTCATTCTCATTGCCTGTGTTAATGCACTCATTTCGTTCCTTCCCAACCTATGGAGGGGCATCGCCACTCCCTCGAGCAAAATGTATCAGCTCAGTCTCACTCGGCCGGCAGGTCTTGTCAAATCGGGGCTCGAGAGGGCCGGTTTTTTCCGAGCGCAAAGGTACTAGAGGAATAGCCCGCGTCGGTGTTCGGGGTGCAGGTTCAGTACATGGATAACGGTTCGTCGTTCCCCGTTCGTGATTCGCCATTCACCATTCACCATTCACCATTCGTCATTCGTCATTCGTCATTCGTCGTTCGTCGTTCGCCATTCGTCATTCGTCATTCGTCATTCCCCTCCCCCCCTATTCTCCAAAATAGGGTATCCTACTTCTCATTTACCCTTGAGTAAGCTATAACCGATTAACCCAGAAACCGAAAACTCGTTATTCGAGGATTGCTTCAAATGATTCATGAATTTGTCCGCCACACTCGTGTTCTCGAAATCGTAGGAGACATGATCCGGGTACGCGCGACCGGAGTCCCCCTGGGCGACCTGGCCGTAGTGGAGAACTGGGACGGGACCACTTCCACCGCCCGGGTCGTCGGACTCGATAATGACATCGTCAGCCTCCAGGTCTTCGCCGGTGGGAAAGGGCTTTCCACCGATGCCCAGGTCCGATTCCTAAACCATGGCTTTCAGGTCACCTACTCGGACAATATTCTGGGGCGCATCTTTGGAGGTTCCGGCGAGCCGATCGATGGCGGACCCGACCTCTCGGCCGAACCCCGAGTGGAGGTCGCGGGACCGACGGTCAACCCGATGATGCGTGTTCTGGCTTCAAGGCTTATCGAAACGGAAGTGCCCGTGATTGATCTCTTCAACTGTCTGGTGGAGAGCCAAAAAATACCGATCTTTTCGGAAGCGGGCGAGCCTTACAACCAATTGTTGGCCCGTATCGGCTTTCAGGCTGACGCCGACATTGTGGTGTTCGGTGGCATGGGTCTAATCTTCGACGACTTCCACTTTTTCAAAACCGCATTTGAGGAGCACGGCGTATTCCATCGAACCGTGATGTTTGTCAACCAGGCGTCCGATCCTATCGTTGAACGGCTTCTGGTCCCTGACATGGCCTTGGCTGTAGCCGAACACTTCGCAGTGGAGCAGCACAAGCGTGTTCTGGTACTGCTCACTGATATGACATCATACGCCGACGCCATGAAGGAGATTGGGGTGGCTCAGGAGCGCATCCCAGCTATTCGGGGCTATATGGGCGACCTCTATACACAACTGGCTCAGCGCTACGAGAAGGCCTGTGATTTTGATGGGGCCGGCTCAGTAACGATCCTCAGTGTCACCACAATGCCAGGTGGAGATGTGACCCATCCGGTACCCGATAATACCGGCTACATCACAGAAGGCCAGTTCTACCTTCATGACGGCTTCATAGATCCTTTCGGTTCTCTCTCACGACTGAAGCAGCATGTCGTCGGGAAAGTGACTCGCGAAGACCATAGCCAGATCATGAATACTATGATTCGATTCTATGCCAGCGCCAGCGAAGCCGAACGGAAGCAGGCAATGGCATTTGAGCTTACCGACTTTGATCAAAAGCTGATCCGCTATGGAAGGCTCTTCAAGACTCGATTCATGGACATTAGTGCTTCCATGCCTCTTATTGAGGCTTTGGATCTGTGCTGGGAGACCCTGGCCGAGTGTTTCGAGCCTGAAGAACTGCTGATGAAGCAGGAACTCATCGAAAAATACTTTCCCAGACGCGGCGAGCCGTCCACGGAGGAGAAAACCGCCTGATGAGTAAGGTCCGCCTCAGTAAGAGCGAACTCGCCCGGCAACGCAATCAGTTGCAGTTGTATCAGCGCCTCCTACCTTCGCTCGATCTCAAACGCCAACAGTTGTCAGCGGAGTACAAGAAGGCACAGCAGGAACTGGAGCAGAGACGCCAAAGTGTGAAGCAACTCGAGGGGCGGATAGGGGAAGAACTTCCCATGCTCGCTTATCGCGAAATCGACCTTTCGGGACTGGTGCGTATGACGGCTTTCGAGCTGGGAGAAGAAAATGTGGTGGGAGTGCGACTTCCCATCTTACGCGCGATAGCGTGCGAGGTCTCCAGATACTCTTACCTGGCTAAGCCTTCCTGGGTCGACGTTCTTGTGGACCGGCTGAAACAGGTGGCTGAGGAGAGGACTCACGTACTTGTGGCCGAGGAGCGTGTGAAGATTCTGAAACAGCAAGTGCGCAGGGTCACTCAGAGGGTCAACCTCTTCGAACGCATCCTGATCCCGGAGGCGAAGGAGAACATTCAACGCATCCTGATTGTGCTGGGTGACATGGAGCGCCAGGCTGTGGCCCGCTCGAAGCTCACCAAGGCTAAACAGAAGGACCGCTCAATGGAGGCGCTTACCCGATGAGTATAGTCCCGCTGAAAAAGCTGGTTCTCGTCGGCATGGCAGCTGACAAAGAGCCGATCCTGAATGATCTTCAGGATTTCGGGTGTCTCCACCTGATACCACTGACTCTCGAGGGTGAAGAGGCCCCGGATCAGGGCCCTTCCAAAGAAGCCAGAGCAGCACTGGAATTCCTTGCAAGTTGTCCGCAAAAACGCCGACAGGTGACCGATGCCGGCCGCTTCGACGCACTCGAGGTAGAGCGTAAGGCATTGGATATCCAAAAGCGTCTACACGACCTGCGTCAAGAGGGTGACGACCTGGCGCAGCGAATCGAATCCCTCGAACCATGGGGAGAGTTCGAATTCCAGAGCCTCGAGAAACTGGGAGGCTATCGACTCTGGTTCTATGCAGTGCCCCTCGAACAGATGAGCAGGGTGGTGGCAACGGACCTCATATGGCAGGAGATTAAGAGGAACGGCAAGGTTAGCTATGTCGTGGTGATATCTCCCGAAGAGCCGGAGAACATGCCGGTTGCCCGTATCCGTTCCGGGGCCCGGTCGCTGCGAGAACTGAGGTCATCCCTTGAAGAGATCGAGCTCGCGTTGGAAGATGCTGAGGCAGAGCGGCAGGGTTTGACCCGCTGGTGCACGCTCCTGGCCCGCAGCCTCGATGGGCTCGAAGATGGAGCGGCTCGAGCTCAAGCAGCAGCGCAGACCTTCGATGAAAACCCGCTCTTCGCGCTCGAAGCCTGGGCCCCGAGTGACAGAACCGGTGAACTGGAGAGCTACGCCTCCCGGCAGGGACTAGCCCTCGAGGTGATGGAGGTAGACCCTTCGGAGGAGCCACCCACGTGGCTGGAGAATCCTCCAGCCGTACGCGGCGGCCAGGACCTCGTCCTCTTTTACAAGACGCCTGCATACAGCTTGTGGGACCCCTCGTCCATTGTTTTGATCTCGTTCGCCATCTTCTTCGCAATGATCCTTTCCGACTTTGGTTACGGTGCGGTCCTGGGCCTGATTACGCTGCTTACCTGGAAAACGATGGGCCGGTCCGAATCGGGAAGGCGCTGGCGAATCAACCTGGCTTGGCTGACTTCGACCTCTATGCTGTATGGCGCTCTGGTGGGAAGCTATTTTGGCCTCACGCCACCTTCAGGTTCGTTTTTGTCCCGCTTTCACATTCTGGATCTCAATGACTTCATGACGATGATGAATCTGACCATTGTCATCGGGGCAGTGCATCTGATTCTCGCTAACCTGAAGGTAGCTGCAAGCTACGGCTGGAGGCCGAAGTCCTTAGTCGCAGTCGGTTGGGCCGGCTTCATCACAGGCGGCGTGCTGCTTTACGAGTCGATGACGATCGATGGGTTGGCCGCCTGGCCGGGACAGGTGCTACTCGCAGTCGGCTTGCTTCTCGCCATGTTCTTCAGCGGGCATGGGGCGCCGACGATTTGGCAACGGATTGCCCAGGGCTTGCTCGCCGTTCCCAGGGTGTCCAGTGCCTTCGGCGATGTTCTCAGCTACCTTCGCCTCTTTGCTCTGGGGCTCGCCTCCGCTTCTCTGGCTGTCTCTTTTAACAATATGGCATCCGGTATTCGCGAAGCGGTGCCGGGGATTGGCTTACTGTTCGCAATCGTGGTGCTTCTGCTTGGCCACTCGCTCAACTTCGTGTTGGCGATTGCCAGCGGGTTCATACACGGCTTACGACTCAACGTAATCGAATTCTTCAACTGGGGGGTTCAGGAGGATGGAAACCTCTATCGCCCCTTCAGCAGAAAGGAAGGTGTTTCGTGGAACCGACTTTCTTGACCTTGGGCTGGATTGGCATTTACGCACCTCTGGTCCTGGGGGCCATGGGCAGCATGATCGGGTGTTCGCGGGGCGGCATGGCTGCAGCCGGGGCGCTACTGGAAGTCGAGGGCGGCTACGGCCGCTTCATCGGAGTGTCGGCCATGCCCTCTTCGCAGACTATTTATGGAATCGTTGTGACCCTCACGCTGAACGTACCGCTGACGCTGGCCAATTCCCCCGGCATCTTTGCTTTGGGAGTGGGTTCGGGACTCGCCCTGTTGGTCAGCGGCTTTACCCAGGGTAGTGCCTGTGCCGCCGCGATCAATGCTTCAAAATCGAAGCCCGAGGTGTTCGGAATCTCCCTGGCACCGGCGGCGGTCATCGAGGGTTTCGCCGTTTTCGCGTTTGTCTTTGCACTGGTTCTAGCGGGATCCTTGCCTGAATAGCGGAGGTTACAGAGATGACAGTCGAATCAAAATCATCCGCGGGAGTCAGTGACTTGATTGCCAGGATTAGGGACGAAGGTGTCCAATCCGGCCGGCAGGAGGCCGATCGAATCCTCTCCGAGGCCCGTCAAGAGGCTGCGCGAATTGTCTCGGAGGCACAGAAAGAAGCGGATGAGAAGCTGGCCGGCGCCCGGAGTACCATTCAACTGGAAAACGAGGCTGCACTGGAATCACTCAAACTTGCCTTCCGTGATACCGGCCTCGAGCTCAAAGCGGCGGTTGTTGCAGCCTTTGAGGAACATGTCAGACGGCTGGTCTCAGACGTTACGCTCGACGGCGAGTTTCTCCGGTCCCTGGTCCTGGTTCTGGCCGGGCACGCAGTTGAAGAGTTCGTGAAGGACAAAGATGCCAGGATATTGATCTCCGATGTCTTTATCAAGGGCCAGGAGATGCCCCCTGAACATACCAAAAGTACCCGGCGTGCAGCCCTGGCGATCTCGAACAAAATGCTTCGTGAGGGAATTGAGCTTGTCTCCTCAAAAGACATGGGAGGTGGTGCGAAGGTGTGCCTGGTGGGCGAGTCTCTGGAGATTGATCTTTCCGAAGACACGATCTCCGACTTGATTCTCAAATACTTGCTTCCACGCTTCCGAGCCATCCTGGAGGGTTCTGAGTAAGGCATCTACTACTATGGCCGCTTACTACTTTCTGGTTTCGAGCCTCCCCTACCTTCCCCACTTTGAGAAGGCAGAGTGGCTCCCAATCACTCGGAAACAACTCGACAGCCGGCTCAAGTTGCTGGAGGCAGAAGATCGAGCGCAACTTGCCGGCTCAGAAGAGCTTTTGAACTGGCAAAATCACCCTGCGCAGCATACAACTTCAGAAATCAGCCAACAGTTCCATCACACGATGAAGAGCATTTCTCACCCGGCGCTCCGGGGCTTCGTCGAGTATCGGATGGACCTGCGCACGGTCGTAGGAGGGCTGCGTCACCGGACGGCCGGATTCCTTCCAGGGGAAGGCGAACCCTGGGGCGTGGGTCGATGGATTCGGAAAATTGAAAGTCGATGGGATGCTCCCGACTTTGGGCTATCGGCGGTGTTTCCCTGGATCAACGAAGCCCACATTCTGGTTGAGAAACAAGAAGCCCTGGGCCTCGAACGGTTTTTGATGAATCTGGTTTGGCACCATCTTGCCCGGATCTCAGACTCCCGTCCCTTCGGGTTCGAGCAGGTATTCGCTTTTTTCTACCGGTGGGACATTTTGAGCCGCTGGCTCAGCTATGATGCAGACGCGGCTACTGGCCGTTTTCAAGACCTGATAGAGGAGGTGACACGTGACCACCAACAGCTCTTCCCCGGATAGCACCTCAAGGCTCGCCACGGTTGTGGGCGTTAAAGAGAGTCTTGTGACTATAGACGTGAGTCAGACTCCCGTGATGAAGAACGAGGTCGGCTACATTTTGGTTGGCGAAGAACGACTCAAGTCTGAGGTATTGCGGATTCAGGGGAATTTCGCCGACATGCAGGTCTTCGAGGATACGAGAGGTGT
Organism: Acidobacteriota bacterium; assembly: GCA_030597245.1. GTDB lineage: Bacteria > Acidobacteriota > UBA6911 > RPQK01 > JAPXNP01 > JAUWTT01. Next base: position 1,028 of record JAUVSF010000033.1, on the reverse strand, counting down.
CAAAGTCGGAGACTCCGTTGAGCTGTCAGGGGAGATGCTCTCTGTCACCTTAGCACCCGGCCTGCTCGGTTCGGTTTTCGATGGGCTTCAGAATCCCCTCGGCGCGCTTGCCGATGAATACGGGTTCTTTCTTCCCAGAGGGGTAGACATCAACGCTGTTGACCTGGAGAAGAAGTGGGAGTTTAAACCCAGTGCATCTGTGGGCCAGCGTGTGGTGCCGGGTCAGGTGCTTGGGACCACCCAAGAGGGGTTACACTCACACAAGATTGTGGTTCCTTTCGATGAGCCGGAGGAAACCGAACTCACCTGGATCCGAGGTGGAAACAGAAATGTGACCGTACCCATAGCGAGAATCCGCCGGGCGAACGGTGAGGAACGGGAGCTCAGCATGCTCCAACGCTGGCCGGTACGACGCCCGATCCCGGAAGCTCTCTATCGAAAGCGCTTTGCTGAGCGTCTGTACCCCTCAGAATTGCTGGCCACATCCCAGCGGATCATAGACACCTTTTTCCCGATTGCCCGCGGCGGCACCGCCTGCATTCCAGGACCGTTTGGTGCAGGAAAGACCGTGCTCCAAAACCTCATCGCGCGCAATTCCACTGTGGATGTTGTCATTATCATCGCTTGTGGGGAGCGAGCAGGCGAAGTGGTGGAGACCATTAAGGAATACCCTGAGACCGCCGACCCACGAACCGGTGGCTCACTCATGGACCGGACCATCATCATCTGCAATACCTCTTCGATGCCGGTGGCGGCTCGCGAAGCCTCGATATATACCGGGATCACGCTTGGGGAATACTACCGCCAAATGGGGTTGGACGTTCTTTGCATAGCCGATTCCACGTCTCGATGGGCCCAGGCGATGCGAGAGACCTCAGGCCGGATGGAGGAGATACCCGGGGAGGAAGCGTTTCCGGCCTACCTCGACTCGTCGATAAGGAGCGTCTACGAAAGGGCCGGGGTCATTCGAACTCCGGACGAGTCTGTGGGGAGCCTGACACTGATCGGAACCGTCTCACCCGCCGGTG
>JAUVSF010000479.1 GCA_030597245.1 Acidobacteriota bacterium | reverse complement strand
TCAGTCTCGATGTCATTCCGTATCATCCCGACCGCTGTGTCGAACTTCGAAGATCTCAACCTGCCACCGATTCTGCCCGATATCATCGCAACTCTCCGAGGTCTCGTTCTCGTAACCGGCATTACCGGCAGCGGTAAGACGACGACTCTCGCGGCGATGATCCGACACCTGAACGAATCGCAGAGTTGTCATATCCTGACCATCGAAGATCCGATCGAATTCCTGTTCACGGATGATAAGGCAATTATCTCGCAGCGTGAAGTTTCCAATGATACGACGGATTTCGGGTCTGGGCTACGCTCTGCAATGAGGCAGGATCCCGATGTGATCATGGTCGGGGAAATGAGAGACCTGGAGACTGTTCGTACAGCGCTGCAGGCGGCTCAGACCGGACATTTGGTTTTAAGCACTTTGCACACGACAGACGCGATTACCACAATGGACCGCATCATCTCACTGTTTCCCGTTGACCAGCAGCGTGATGTCCGTATCCAGTTGGCCGCGGCCCTGAACGCTGTAATCTCGATGCGGCTGATCCGCAGTTCTATTTCGGGACGCCGGCTTCCCGCGGTTGAGATTCTCCGGACTACCGAGCAGGTTCAATCTCTGATCATAAACGCCGAACGGACTAAAGAGATCAAAGGCGCCATGGAGGAAGGTCAGGCGACTTATGGCATGCAGACCTTCGATTCCTCAATTCTGAAGCACTATGAGAACGACTTGATATCGGCAGAGGATGCGCTCAAGTATGCCACTTCGGCTGCGGATCTGAAGCTGAAGATGAAAGGCATTGTGGGCGCCTCAGAATTGGTTTGAGTTCCTCACTATACGACTACGCTATCCGACTCCTCTCCCGCCGCTCCTACGGTTCGGAGGAACTGCGAAGGAAGCTGCACAGGCGAGGAGGGTTAGAAGAGGCCGACAAGATCATCCCGCGGCTCGAGAAGATAGGCTACTTAAACGACGAAGAGTACGCGTATCGGAGAGCCAAATTCAGGCGTGAGGTTCGTCGCTGGGGTAACCACCGGATAGTGCAAGACTTAACCCGGCTCGGGCTCAATGCTAGAATAGTGGAGCTCACGCTGGGAAAGCTGGCTGAAGAGTGCCCTGAAGCACAAAGCTTTCAACAGGTTACCCAAGCCTGGATTAAGAGCTCGGGACCTCCCAAATCAATCTCTCAGCTTAAGAAACTGTATGATCGCTGTATCCGACTGGGCTACCCCTCGGAGCTCGTTCGTACCGGACTCCAGGAGTACTTTAAGGAAATTGGCTGGTGACGTTCTTGACCCTCATTTGGTCCTGAGCTCACCATTTAAGATTCGGAAAAAATATGAAAAGCTCTAATGAAATCAGGGAGACGTTTCTCAGGTACTTCGAAGACAAGGGCCACCAGAGAGTTAATAGCGGCTCGCTCGTCCCGAAAAACGACCCTACCCTGCTCTTCACCAACGCTGGGATGAATCAGTTCAAGGATGTCTTCCTCGGAATCGATAAACGCGCCTACTCGAGGGCCGCCAGCAGTCAGAAGTGCCTGCGCGTCAGCGGCAAGCATAACGATTTGGAGACTGTGGGAAGAACCCCGCGCCACCATACCTTCTTTGAAATGCTGGGCAACTTCTCCTTTGGTGACTACTTCAAGCGAGAAGCCATAAAGTTCGCCTGGGAGCTCTGCACCGAGGTTTACGGCATCGAAAGCAGCCGGCTCATCGCGACAGTTTTCGAGGAAGACGATACGGCATATGAAATCTGGCAGAACGAGATTGGAATCCCACCGGACCAACTGTTTCGATGCGATGCAAAGGAGAACTTCTGGGCCATGGGCGAAACGGGTCCTTGCGGCCCCTGCTCGGAGCTTCACTACGACATGGGAGACCGGATCGGGGATACCGAAACACCGTTTGGTGTCGAATCCGACCGCTTCGTCGAAATATGGAACCTGGTTTTCATGCAGTACAACCGGGATTCAAGTGGAGAATTGACGCCGCTGCCTTCTCCGTCCATTGACACTGGAATGGGCCTCGAGAGGATCACCTCCGTTCTTCAGGGAGTCCCCAGCAACTATGAGACTGATCTGTTCAAGCCTCTAATCGAAGAGGCCAGCCGACTGACTGATACGGAATATGGAGCCGCTGATTCTTCCGACGTCAGCCTCAGAATTCTGGCAGATCATTCCAGAGCAGCGATGTTTTTGATCGATGACGGGGTGGTACCCGGAAATGAGGGACGCAACTACGTGCTCCGGAAGATCCTCCGGCGAGCCATTCGACACGCTAAGATGCTGGGGAAAGAAGAGCCGTTTATCTTCACTCTAGCCTCACTTGTCGCCGAGTTGATGAGTACGGGGTATCCAGAATTAGGAAAGAGCCGAGAGTACGCGGCTCAGATCGTCCGAAATGAAGAGGAGAAGTTCAGTGGGACCTTGAGCCAGGGGCTCACATTGCTGGAAGAAGTCATTTCCGGAGTCAGATCTCGCGGCGAATCAGTCATCCCGGGTGAAGAACTCTTCAAACTCTACGATACATTCGGCTTCCCGTTTGATCTTGCCACTGAGATCTCGGAAGAGAAGGGCCTGACAGTTGATGCAGAAGGCTTCCAGAGAGAGCTCGAGAAACAACGTCAGCGTGCTCGGGCCAGCTGGAAAGGCGGAGAAACCACTGTCCGGCCGATAGACAAGGAACTTGCCCTTTACGACTATGAAACTGAGTTCACCGGTTATACATCGATCAGTGACGTAGCGGGCAAGGTTTTGGCCGTAGTTAAGGACGGCGTGGAGGTTGATTCGCTTAAAGAAGGTCAGGAGGGCGAAATCGTTCTCGACCGGACTCCCTTTTATGCAGAGGCCGGCGGTCAGATTGCCGATAGAGGAATCATTGAGAATGAACGGGTTCGAGCCGAAGTATCAGATGTGGTCAGCCCCGTTTCGGGTGTCCGGCTGCACCGAGTGACAGTCCAACACGGCGAATTAAACAAGGGAGACCAGGTGACCTCCGAAGTCTACTCGGATCATCGTTCCCCGACCTTGAGTAACCATACCGCAACTCATCTCTTGCATGCTGCCTTGCGCGAGACTCTGGGCGAGCACGTCAAGCAGTCGGGTTCTTTAGTGGCCCCGGATCGGTTACGCTTCGATTTCACTCACTACAAAGCCCTTTCACCCTGGGAGATTCGTCAAATCGAAAGCCGGGTCAACGAGAAGATTCGTGACAATATCAAAGTTACGACCGAAATCAAGGACCTGGATGAAGCAATTCAGGGAGGCGCCATGGCTCTTTTCGGTGAAAAGTATGATCAGGACGTTCGTGTAGTGATCATACCCGGCTTCAGCACAGAGCTATGTGGAGGCACACACGTAAATCGGACTGGGGATATCGCGGTCTTCAAGATCACCTCCGAAGGCAGTATCTCCTCCGGAGTGCGTCGTATCGAGGCGGTTACAGGCGCTACGGCTGTCACCCGTTTCCTCGATGACGAAGCTCTGCTGCAAACGGTTTCTCAGCAACTCCGGGTAGGGCGCGATCAAGTCGAACCTGCTGTGGCAAGGTTGATGGCAGAAGTCAAGGAGGCAAACCGTCAGATCGAGAGGCTTCAACTGGAACTGGCCAGAAAAGATAGTGCCGATGCAACCGACTCGGCTCGAGAGATCTGTGGGGTCAGCGTGGTTGCCCAGGCGGTACCCAACGCGGATCGAAACACCCTGAGACAGCTTGCCGATCAAATCCAGAACAAGCTTCGTTCGGGTGTCGTGGTGCTCGGTTCTCACGGAAATGGGAGAGTCACTCTGGTAATAATGGTTTCTAAGGATTTGACCGACCGCCTCCAGGCCGATAAGCTGGTTGGGCCCATAGCCCGGGTTGTAGAAGGCGGCGGCGGCGGAAAAGCTGATATGGCTGAAGCCGGAGGAAAGAACCCTGAGCGTTTGGATCAGGCTCTGGCGAGAACGTACGAGCTCGTCGAAGAAACGTTGCGGGACTCTACTAATTGTTGAGCGCCCCCGGTCTCTGAGATTCCGGCGCTCCGCATAGTACGAAAAGGCATACGTGACGGAAGATAAGCTTCCAGCTTGTCCCGCCGAAGTTTGAAAAACGAAGGCGGGGCTTGTCATGTTGGAGTTAGCTGTTCAGTGACGGCCTGGAAGGTCATCCTCCCGGAGGATAAGCATCCTG
>JAUVSF010000066.1 GCA_030597245.1 Acidobacteriota bacterium | reverse complement strand
CACGGAATTTTCATTTGCTGCCCAACAATGTCAATGCTGGTCAGCATAGTATTCCTGTTTCCCGAATAAGTCTCAACTAGAGAGCGGCAAAAGGCCTCCGCAGTTAGCCTGCTGACAACGAGTTCCTTTGAACGGTATTGTCAAGTTGAAATCCAGTCAGTGTGAATAGCAGCAATCGGGGCGCGAAACACAGCACAAAGGCCTCCGATTTGAGAGACCCCAGGTGCCGTTGCTGACCTCGCCAGATCAGCCTGAGGCAGGATGACTCGTTCAGCTAAATGCAGATAGATCACTTCGTGGAACTGTCTCCTGAATTGCCTTCTATCTTGGCTGGGGTAGGACTGAGTTGGCTGGAGTTGGATTGGCGCGGGCACAACGCAGGCACAACCCAGCAGGAGGATCTGGCCTGGTTTACGAGATATATCTTCATGGCGTTCGAAGGTATCTTCCTGACCACAGAAGAGCCGGGTAGCTATATCTATGGGTACACCCATATCTCAAGGTCAAAAAGTTATCTTTCTATTAATCCCAGGGCTTTTTCGATGACCTCCTCCCTACCTTCGGATACCCCCTAGAGGGTCCGCGCAACAGGAACGGTGGGCTGAATACCGATCAGGTGATGTTGTGATTCGTCGTGCTTGAGAACCTTCATCCCGGTCCACCTGATCTGGTAATTTCCCGGAAGCGTAAAGGAGTTTACGGTTCCGTTGCTTCCTGGGGTGGGTTCACCCACGATCTCGGCCAGCTGGTAGTGTTCGATGATGCCCATGAAAGACTCGGCATAGCTGATGGCACGTGCGTCTGTCAGAAAGACTATCTTTCCTTTCAACTTCGGCCACCTTGGCTGAAGGAGCCACCTGCCCGTCGTTTTGGTGAACAGATCCGGGTGAAAATGGTATAGAAACTGCGGTACAACTGATCGAATCCGCCATGTCAGGAGTTGACTGATGGGAAAACGAAACCAAACACTCAAAGCATTGGGGATTGGTCTTTCGGGAGTAGCCGCGCTGACAATCTATAGATGGATGCTGCGGCCTCGGATCTTGGGGTGGGGCGCGTCAAAGCAAGAGGTCACCGGCCCAATGCCCGGAGATGAATTGCTCCCCAATCCCGTCACAGTCACCACCCGGGCAATCCAAATCAACGCGCCCGTTGAAAAAGTCTGGCCCTGGCTAGCGCAGATCGGGCAGGGGCGCGGCGGGTTTTACAGCTACGATTGGCTGGAAAACATCTTCGGCATGGACATCCAAAACGCCGACCGCCTTCTCCCCGAACACCAAAACCTCGCAGTGGGTGATTTGGTACCATTCTGGCAAGGCTCGGGTGTGACTGTCCGAGAAATTGATCCACCCCACTTGTTGGTTCTGGGGGGATCATTCGACTCCACGTCCACAGAAGTCGGCGGTACCTGGACCTTCTTGCTCCGCCCCCTGGATGCTGCGACTTCTCGCCTGATCGTACGAACTCGCATTGCCGAATTTCCACCACCCTGGCTGAGCCGCATTTTCAGTTTCGCTCTGCTCGAACCCGCACATTTCATCATGGAGCGTGGTATGCTTCTGGGTGTCAAAGACCGATCCGAAGGATAGCAACTCCAATCGGAATGCAGGATTTTCGCACAGAGGACGTCCCCTATATTTACGAAGACCAGTGGTGCTTGTTCAGGCAACTGTTGTTGAGTCCGGACCACTCTTCCCCAAAAGGCAGAGCCAGCCTACTTGAGATCCTGTCGTTCCTCGTTACATACATGTTTGAACACAGAGAGAACGGGGGAAATGCTTGTAGAATCATGCGTTCCAGGGCCGATCGAAATCATTAACAACGCTTCCCTGATCAAGCACCCACTTTCTTCTCATAAAGAGGTACTCTCTTGGCTCAGGTGAGCTGGAGTGAGTTTCCCACGGTTACATTCTTGGTTACAATCCGCCGATTTCGGCAGTTCTCCCGAAAGGCTGACTTCCAGTAAGTTGTTGATTCTAAACTGCCCAGGGCGGGGATCGATCCCGCACGGAGGTTACCCCGTACAGGATTTTAAGTCCTGTGCGGATCAGGTAGTTTCTGGAATAAGGGACAAGATGCTTCCAACTGAAGGAGAGTTGGACAGTTGGCTGAGGCGGTACGGTGGCCGAGGCACCGGCGTCGAGACCCGAAGACCATTGATAGATTCGCCACAAAGACACCAAGAGCACCAAGAATCAAGGGTTTGCCTTGACCAGGCTTCAGCCGGACGAGTAGGAACCATGGCGTGAAAATGTCCCTAGGAGTCGTGGTAGAAGCGTCTCTTCCCTTGGTGTCCCTGGTGTTCTTGGTGGTTCGGACTTTTCCGCCTAGTTCCCGATCTTGACAGGGAGCAGGGGACAGAGGAAGTAATTCGGTGGCCCTCCATCAAACGAGCCTTCCACGATATCCAGATGGCCGAATCCATAATGGAGCATAACGTCATCGCGAGACTTGAGGACAGGGACGGTGCCGTGGTCATCAAAACCGGCCTGTGTCCACATAACGGTGTAGGTAATCCAACGTCCACCGTTGTAGTTGAAGTTACGAGGCGCAGCTTCCGCTACCGGTAGCTGTCCCATCGGATTATTGCTGTTGACAATCACGAACAGCTTGTCAAAAGACTGTTCATTACGGCCGTTGGGCCGCGGCAGTGTTGTGGCTGCCTTGGTGCCCCACATCTCGCCGTCACCCCATAAGGCAGGCGTGAAGTTTGGCCTCCCTGGGGCAGCGAGGGCTGCACTGAGAAGAATGAACCCGAGGGCCAGAAGAGTGAGGACAGATTTTGATTGCGTTGTCAGTTTAATAGTACTCAATTGTTTTTCCTCCTTTTTCATTAAGAGAGAGTTTGGATTTGTTTTCTCAGGAACCTGACTTTCAAGGAGGTTCCCCAGAAAAAACGCTTTGGGTATATCTGTGCAGAAAGGTTGTGGCTGGTTACAGGAAAAGGAGAAAAAACTTTTCCGAAGCAGGGGAATACCTGGTTCGCTTTCTCAAGTCGAAGAGTGTCTGACCGTGTAGAATCTTGGAGTGGGGAGTTCGTCAGAACGCGGTAAAGGAGATCAGCCGAGGATTGGCCCGGAAGACCTCGTTGACCTGATGGTCTCTTATCAGGCCGGAACGCTGAAAGCTTTCGAGATGCTTTACTCCGCGATGAAGCCCCGTCTTCTTCAATACCTCCTTAGCTTGACGTTCGACCCTTCCCGCGCTGAGGACCTGCTGCAGGAAACCTTTCTTCAATTACATCGATCCAGGAGGACTTACCAGCCCAGAAGGCCGGTGATGCCCTGGGCGTTCGCAATTACACGACACGTCTTTTTGATGGATCGGCGTGCTGCGAAGCGCCGAGAGCAGCATGAAGTTGATGAGTTGGCAAACCTGCCTGAACTGCCAATCCCGGCCGACGTAGAACAGCTGGCCGACCGGGAGTTGATTGGCAAAGCACTCAGCCGAGTCTCAGAACCAAGGCGTGAAGCGCTTCTACTGCATCATGTCTGGGGCTTTTCGTTTGGCGAAATCGGAGCACTCCTCGGCATTAGGAAAGGAACAGCGAAACTGAGAGCGTACCGGGGAATGCAAAGTCTCCGGCAAGAACTGGGAGTTGATCGGACGGACAAACTTGAGAAGGCGAAGTAACTAAGCTCAATGAATTTGCAAAGTGATTATAGGAGAGGTGTTCAGAAGGGATAGTGGGAAGTGGCGCAAGCAATGGATGATCTGCTACTTGAACGCTTGAGTCAAAAGATTGCGTCGGATCTGAAGCCGGTACAACCCCTGGCCTCGGCATGGTAACGAGCCCTGTTCCTGTTTCCCGTCTGGGGGGCTTTGTTGGCGTTGGCATTGGTCGGATTTGGCATCAGGGTCGATTACGAAATCCTTGGACCTCGGACGGCTTGGGCGCTGGCTCTGACCCAACTCGCAGTGGGTTACTTGTTGGCCATCGCCGGCTTGCGGATGGTGATTCCGGGAGCTCTGTTAGCAGCCGGCAGTGTTCGCCTGGCTGCTATTCTCGCGATTCTCTCCCATGTGGGGATAGCGGCCTTCACCTTCCAACGGAGTCCTGTGCCTGTGGCTGAGGATAGGGTCTGGGAGCTTTGGGCGATCTGCTTCCTGATTACATTTCTGATGAGCCTCCTGCCTCTTGCTGTGGCAGTGGCCTTCGCCTCTAAAGGCCTGCCTTGCAACCCGATTTTCGTTGGGACCCTTTGCGGTTTAGGGGCCGGACTGGCGGGTGAGGCCGCTTGGCGGATGCATTGTCACTATACTTCCTGGGAGCATATCCTGGCTGCGCATACGGGTGCAGTTCTGGCGGCTGCCCTCGTGGGTGCACTGGCAGGTTTCCTTTGGCAGCGTCGGCAAATAGCGCTACGAATCTGAGTGTATATAGCTGCGATAACCTCCGCGAAACGCCGTGCTCGCGCACGATCACGAGCAGGATCACGACGTTCTCAGCTTCTGCGTCCACCAAGCAGCCCGGATCTCATGAGGAAGTAGAGTAAGGTCATCAGAGTACTCGCAACGGCGGCGACATAAGTCATTGCGGCTGCATTGAGGACTTTGTCGACACCTTCTCGCTCCCGGGCCGTTATGATGCCCCGGTTAACGAGAAGCGCTTTCGCACGGCTCGACGCATTGAACTCAACCGGAAGGGTTTCGATCTGAAACAGCAGTACCGCAGAAAAGAGAACGGCGCCCACCAGTACCATATTCTGGGACGCCATGAACAGCCCCAGTATCATCACGATATAACCCAGGTTCGATCCTATACTTGCTGTGGGTACGAGGAGGCTGCGGAGCCAAAGGGGTTTATAGTGTTCAGCATGCTGAATGGCGTGGCCGGCTTCATGGGCCGCAATCCCAACGGCCGCCACAGAAGGTGAATCGTACACACCTTCTGAGAGGGCAAGTTGCTTCTTGACAGGGTGGTAATGGTCGGAAAGCCTCCCTCCCTTTGCCCGTACGATTTTGACGTCGTCTATTCCGGCACTGCTCAGAAGTTCCGCTGCTGCCTGGGCGCCGGTCAGCCCTCGACCGGAGCGAACTCGAGAGTATTTCTTGAAGTTCGCCTTGACGCGCCAGCTGGCCCACATCGAAAGGATAAAGGCTGGAGCAATCATTATGAAATACATAGGGTCGAAGTACATAATCTAGAACTCCTATGGAACTTGATTGTCGAATCTCGATTGTGTGTCACTTAAGTTGTACTATTCTTTCATAATACCTCTCAGCGATGTCTGCAAGATTTGTGGAACTTTGTGCGAGAGCAAGGCTAGATCCTTAAGTAGGGAAGGAGACTAGGATTCGACAGATATTTGGGCACACACTTGGAATTAAGCCCGCTCAAATTAGAGCACTGGAACGAACCTATCGAAGAAAAGTTGATCCCAGCCTCGTAGTGTCTCCCGAGCTTGCTTACCACCTGACCGCAGTGTCCCACGAGATCGGACGTCAGGTTGGAGTCCTGATAAGCCGGGATGGAACGGTGCGCAATGTGGTTGTCGGCGATGCCGAGGAGTTGCACATTCCGGAGATTGGGCGGCTACGGGGAAGGGCCGGGCGGCTACGTGGCTTGCGACTGGTTCACACCCATCTCAGGGGTGAACCACTTACAGCTGATGATCTGAATGATCTCGCCCTCCTACGCCTGGACATGGTGGCAGTGATTCAGGTTCGACCGAATGGTCGGCCTGGGAGTTTGGAGGTTGCCCATGTTGTTCCTCTAGAGGGGGAGGGAACCAACGATGACGGTGGACCAATCCGCAGGATGACCTTCTCAGACGTGGGAGGCCTCGATTTCGACTTTGGCGCCACGGTTCGAGCTCTTGAAAGCGAATTCTCGAAACTACTGCGGAGGGATGGCGCGGATACCTCCCGTGAAAGAGCTTTGGTGATTGGCGTCAAGATGGAAGATGAGCATTTCGAGGAGACTCTTGAGCTGGCTCGTTCCGCCGAAGTTGTGGTAACAGGGCAGATTCGACAGCGCCGGCCTCGCCCCCATCAGAAGACCGTGGTAGGGAGTGGCAAGCTCAGACAGATCGTTCTGGAAAGTATGCGTAGACAGGCCGATGTAGCGATTTTCGATATCGATCTAAGACCAGCCCAGGCAAGGGCGTTCGAAGATATGACCGGTCTCAAGGCGGTGGATCGAACTCAGCTGATTATGGATATATTCGCCCAGAGGGCTCGAAGTCGAGACGGAAAACTACAAGTGGAGTTGGCCCAGCTTAAGTATTCGCTTCCTCGTCTCAGCGAGAAAGATGAGGGGTTGTCCCGTCTGACGGGAGGGATCGGAGGAAGAGGCCCCGGGGAAACTGTATTGGAAGTAGGCCGCCGGAGGATCCGGGAACGGATCAGAAAACTGGAGAAGCAGGTAGCCAGGCTTTCGAAGGAACGAAGCCTGAGACGCAAGCGGCGTCAGAAGAACAATGTTCCGGTTGTTTCCATCATCGGCTACACTAACGCTGGTAAGACGATGCTCTTGAACGCACTGACGAAGAGCTCAGTCGAGACGGAGGATAAGCTTTTCGTCACGCTGGATCCGACAACCCGCAGGCTGCGTTTTCCACGTGAAGGCGAGGTCATAATCACCGACACTGTCGGGTTTTTGCGGGATATGCCTGCAGATCTGGTCGCTGCTTTCAAGGCTACACTCGAAGAACTGGCAGAGGCCGACGTGCTTTTGCACGTAGTGGACGCAAGTGATGAGGGTTCGGAAGCAAAGCTCAAGGCTGTAAGCGGTCTTCTGAGCGAGCTGAAACTTCTGGATATCCCGAGACTTCTTGTGCTGAATAAGTGCGATTTACTGGATGCTGAACAGATCAGGGTGCTGGTACGGTACCATGAGGGAATCGCAGTCAGCGCTCGTGCTCGCACCGGGTTATCGGAACTGATGGATAGGACAGAAAGGTTACTCAGTACACGTTTTCAGAAAGGAAACGCCTCTCGTCTTCCAGGTACATCGGCGGTGACCGGCGATCGGACTTAACACCGCTGAGTCGGAAGATGGGAGATGATTCGAGAAGAAGGTCCTTAACAGATGTCAATTGAAAAAGCCAAAAGCAGGTTCAAAGGGCGCTTGACTGTAGATCAAGAGACTCTGGACTCCCTCGGTATCGATTTTGGTCGGTTAGTCAGGAAAGTGCCGTCAATGGTTGCGGTTCCGGCTGTTGCGCAAGACGTTCAGACAATGGTTCAACTCGCTAACGAGGAGGGGTGGACCGTTTCGACACGCGGGGCCTCCCATTCTCAGAGCGGGCAATCGCTGTCTGATGGAGGAATTCTCCTTGACATGCAGGGCCTCAATAAGATCGGTGCAATTGAGGAGGACTCTGTATGGGTGGATGCTGGAGTCGTTTGGGCTGATCTGGTTGAGAGCACAGCTGCCCGAGGATTGATGCCTCCTGTGTTGACAAACAATCTGAATGTTACGGTAGGTGGCACGGTTTCCATGGCTGGTCTGGGAGGGGCCTCTCACAGATACGGGACCCAAGCCGATAATGTGCTGGCGCTCGAAGTCGTGACTGGTGTTGGGGATCTGGTCCAGTGTTCTCCCGATGAGAATAGAGAATTGTTCGATTGTACCCGGTGCGGCTTGGGGCAGTTCTCAGTGATCACTCGGGTCAAGCTGAAACTCAGACGCGTCCTCTCGAACGTCAGGACGTATTACCTGCTTTACGATGATTTCGGTAGTCTGATGGAGGATCAGACTCGGATTCTGCGTAAACAGAAGTTCGACTTTGTGGAAGGGTGGTGCGCACCTTGTGTACAGGGATTGAAGACCTTTGGCGAGGCCAACGTGCCATTTGCGGAATGGTTCTACCCTGTCCACTTGACAGTCGAACATGGCGGCACGGCTCCATCTGAGTCGATTCTGGCGGGGCTGAACTTCTATCGGCATGTCCATACAGAAGATGTCGCGCTGTCGGCCTATGTGCGAAGGCTGGAACCGGTATTTCAGATGTGGCGCGAAAGCGGCAGTTGGAATTTAGCTCATCCATGGATGGAGGTGATCCTGCCCTGGGAGCGGGCTGCCGAATATATCCAGGGTGTTTTGAGAAGTTTCCCACCGAACCTCCTGATTGGAGGACACGTGCTGTTGTGGCCATGTACCGGTGCTACCGCGAATGCGCCGCTGTTCATGCACCCGGCGGGCGATTTCTTGATGGGATTCGGAATCCTTCCGGCTGTGCCGCACCATCTGGTGGCGATGTCCATTGCCCTGTTGAACAGGGCCAGTGACCTGGGCCTCCAGTTGGGTGGAAAGAGATACCTTTCCGGATGGGTCGATTTTGACCATGGTAGATGGAAGGCACATTTCGGCGATCAATGGCACCAGTTCGTTCAGTGGAAAGAATTCTTTGATCCTGATGGCGTACTGAATCCAGGTTTCCTCAAGTACACGGAGTAGAGGGCTGCTTTTTTCTATTGAGAAGGTCGGGAAAGAATTTGCCGGCGACTGGTTGTTGCGTAACGTTTCAGCCACGTGTCGAGTATCCGACCACGTGGGGTTGATTGGGAGGAATGGGGTCGGAAAGACCACTCTGTTGAAACTGATCAAGGGTGAACTCGACCCGGACGAAGGCCGTTTGATTCGGTCCAGTGAATTCGCAGCCGCAACCGTTTCCCAAATACCTGAAGTTGATCTTGGCAACACCGTGTATGCTGAGGCGCTCACGTCCTTCGAACCATTGCAGAAGGTTGAGAAGCGTCTCCAGGATTTGGAGCATGCGATTGCCGAAGAGAATGCGGCGGACCAGGTTGCTGCTGAGTACGATCGACTCCGCACATACTTCGAGCTACAGGGAGGTTATGATTACGAGGCCCGTACCGAGCGGGTCCTTTATGGGCTCGGCTTCTCTGGACAGGAACTGAAGTATCCGTGTCGTAATCTCAGCGGAGGACAGGTGAGCCGCCTTGCGCTAGCCATGGCGTTGCTGCGCCCGGCGACGGTATTGCTTCTCGATGAGCCCACCAACCATCTTGATTTGAGTGGCAGGCTCTGGCTGATGGACTACCTGTGCGACCTGCGGCGAACCTTCATAGTGATCAGCCATGACAGGTATTTCCTGAACACCGTTACGAATCGCACCTGGGAGCTCGAGGAAAAAACTCTGTACGATTATCCGGTACCCTTTGGCGCATCGCGCCGGCTCCGGGATGGACATTTCCGGCACAGGCAGTTGGAATTTGAGCGTCAGCAGGAGTGGAAGCGACAAACTGAGGATTTTATCCGGCGCAACATTGCCGGCCAGAAGACTCGCCAGGCTCAGTCACGACGCAGGCAGTTGAAGCGAACTGAGTGGGTCTCGAGTCCTGAAAGTAGCCCGAACAGCCTCATCTTGAAGATAAAGGAAGCTCCTCGAGGCGGGGCACTCACTTTTGAAGTTCAGTCGGGCACGATTGGTTTCGAGGACAAGATTCTCCTTCGGAATGTAGACTTGACCGTATATCGCGGGCAGCGAATAGGAATCCTGGGTGGAAATGGAGTCGGCAAAACTACCTTGCTCAGAACCCTCCTGGGCCAACTGCCTCTTTTGGCTGGGCATCACTCGTGGGGTGACCTGAATCTTGTGGGGTACTTCCGCCAGGAAGCGGCGTGCGGAGCTCCAGAATCGACGGTATTTGATGTTCTCTCCGAGTTGGCACCCGGGCTTACGGCTGGAGAAATACGAGACTTTGCGGCCCTGTTCCTTTTTCAGAAAGACGATGTCTTCAAAACAGTCGAGCAGTTGAGCGGAGGAGAGCGAAGCCGGTTGGCTATGGCGCGCCTGTTCTTCAGTCCGGCGAACGTTCTGGTTCTGGATGAGCCGACGAATCACCTGGACATTGACAGCCAGGAAGTGTTGGAGAAAGCTCTGAAACAGTTCCCCGGTACCCTTATTTTGGTTTCCCACGATCTGTACTTTCTCGAACAGGTTGTGGATCGGTTCTTCCTGGTTAAGGATCAGCGCCTCATACCCCTGGCAACCCTCGGAGAGTTGCGGTCCGAGATGGACCTGTCCCAGACAGACGTGAGTTCAAAGCAGAGTCCAGCCGCACGGAGAAAGAAGCCTTCAAAGGCGTTGTCGAAGAACGAGCAGATGCGCTTGCGGACACTCTTGAGCCTTGTCGAGTCCCGGATAGAGTCGTGCGAGACGCGGAAGTCCGAAGTTGAAACTCAATTGAATCAGGGCGGGGAAGACTATGTTCTTTTGAACCGGCTGTCCGCTGAGTATCAGAAGCTGGACCATGAACTCGCGGAACTCCTGGGAGAGTGGGAAGCGTTGGCGAAGAAGCTCGAATCGGGGGCCGCGCAGAAAACTTGAGGTAGGTGTGGGTGCTAAGATAACTGGCGAAAATGGTTCGCAAGGTATTTCTGGCAAGCCCGCGTGGGTTCTGCGCCGGAGTGGTCCGAGCAATTGATATTGTCGAATTGGCCCTGGAGACGTATGAGGGGCCCCTCTACGTCCGCAAGGAGATTGTCCATAATCCCCATGTAGTGGAAGATCTGCGTCGGAAGGGGGTCATCTTTGTAATCGAGCTCGATGAAGTTCCTCAGGGACAACGAGTGATCTTCAGCGCTCATGGTGTATCTCCGGAGGTATGGAAGAGATCTCGGGCGAAGTCTCTTGAAGTCATCGACGCGACCTGTCCTCTAGTGACCAAAGTCCATATGGAGGCCAGGCGCTTCGCCTCCAAAGGATACACGATCATCCTTATCGGACACGAAGGGCACGACGAGGTCGAAGGCACCATGGGTGAAGCTCCAGACCGGATCGTTCTGGTCAGTTCCGAAGCAGAGGTGGAGAAGCTCCAGGTTCGAGATCCGAAAAAAGTGGCCTTCTTAACGCAGACCACGTTGAGCATCAACGACACGAAGGCGATTGTCGCAGCCTTGAAGGTGCGGTTCCCGGCGATTGCGGGACCTCCCACCGATGACATTTGCTATGCAACCCAGAATCGACAGGAGGCTGTCCGGAGTCTGGCCGGCCAAACGGATCTGATTCTGGTAGTTGGTGCAAAGAACAGCAGCAATTCGAATCGGTTGGTTGAGGAGGCCCGGGAGCATGGGGTGAAGGCGTATCTGATCAATGACGCCGGAGACATTGATCCTGTTTGGCTGGAAGACGATGTGGAGATGGTAGGTGTCACGTCCGGTGCCTCTGCGCCCGACCGGCTGGTTCAGGAGGTTGTTCGGTATTTTGTCTCGGGCGGCGCAGAGGTTGAAGAACTCTTTACTCGAGAAGAGAATGTCCAGTTTGGGCTTCCATCAAACCTGAGATCTACCACTAAGACACCAAGAGCACCAAGAGGATGAGGTGTCAGCTGTGATTCTTGGTGTCCTTGGTGACTTGGTAGTGAATCTTACGAGTGAAGAACTTTATCGAGGCGGTGGATCGGCTTCCTGATTCGTCCTGCGGTTGGCAGTTTGAGTCGGAATCCACTAGAATCTGCGAAGTGGACCTGAGCCCAGTTTTCGCCGTTTATCGCATCGAGACCATACGCGACCTCCTCTTCGCTGCCTGCAAGAGGTACGCGGGTCGGAGTGCGCTCAAAATCAAGAAAGAAGGAAGCTACCAGCCTCTGACTTACACCGAGTTGAGAGACAGTACAGAGGAACTGGGCACGGCTATCGCAAAGTTGGGGCTGCAGAAGGGTGACCGAGTAGGAATCATCGGTGGAAACTGTCCGGAATGGGCTGTTTCGTATCTGGCGGTTGTCTGTTCGGGGTTTGTGGCAGTACCGATTGACAGAGACCTGAAGGAACGGGAAATTTGCCGCATTCTTGGTATTTCCGGAGTCAAAATGCTGGTAGTGGGGCCTGAGTATCTCTCTCTGCTCCCCGAGGAGTTGAGCGAATTGCCGGACCTTCAGTTCCTTGTCACGATGGGCGATCAGGCAGGGGGGCCGGGACTTACGTTTCCGGAGGCGCTGGAGAAAGGTCGGGCTGCCATAGTCGGTGGAGATAGGTCTTTCGCTGAGACTACTGTAGCACCGGACGACCTGGCCGTGTTGATATTTACCTCGGGAACGACAGGGACTTCCAAAGGCGTGATGCTAACCCATCGGAACATTGCATCCAACGTCGTCGGGACTTCCTGCCACGTGGGGATAAACCAGGATGACGTGCTTCTGTCCGTGCTGCCCCTCCACCATACCTACGAAGCCACTGCGGGTTTCCTGACCGCTCTGTACCAGGGCGCCACCATCTGTTATGCGGAGAGTCTGAGGCGAGTCGCTGAGAACCTGCGTGAAACTAAGGCTTCGGTAATGCTGGGAGTTCCAGCTCTCTTCGAGGCAATGTACCGGCGCATACGAGCCGGAATTGAGGAAAAAGGCTCAGGGAAATTCGCGCTGGCCAAGGGAGTAGCGTCTCTTTCAGAGTTGGTTCTGAGGCGGAATGTTCGCCGTACTATCTTTCGTAGCTTGCATGAGCGTTTCGGTGGAGCTCTTCGGCTTATGATTTCCGGTGGAGCCGCGATCAACCCGGCCGTGAGCAGGGGGTACCGAGAACTGGGCATCGACTTCATCCAAGGCTATGGCCTGACTGAATACTCACCAATTGTCAGTGTCAACCGAGTTGACAGTTTCAAGGATGGTTCGGTGGGACATCCACTCCCTGGGTCGGAGATAAGAATCGTTGCGGACGAGATCGTGGTGAGAGGGCCCTGTGTGATGAAAGGGTACTTCAAGAATGATGCTGCAACTTCAGAGGTCATCAAAGATGGCTGGTTGTACACGGGTGACCTGGGTAAAGTCGACAAGGCAGGCTTTCTTCATATTACCGGAAGGAAGAAGTCGGTCATCGTCACGCCGAATGGCAAGAATGTCTATCCAGAAGAATTGGAGGCGC
Organism: Acidobacteriota bacterium; assembly: GCA_030597245.1. Taxonomy (GTDB): domain Bacteria; phylum Acidobacteriota; class UBA6911; order RPQK01; family JAPXNP01; genus JAUWTT01. The sequence goes on along the minus strand of JAUVSF010000066.1, from coordinate 2,148 downwards.
TTCTGAGTGAGAGTCCATTCGTTTTGGAATGCCTCGTGTGGGGAGGCCCCGAAAAGGATCCGTCACTCACCGAAGTTCAGGCTCTTGTCGTACCAGACACCCGAGAGTTCGATCAGTCATTCGAACCCAACCAGTACGATGAGGCCAAGATAACGGATGTGATCTCAGAGGAAGTCAGAAAACTAAACAAGGAACTGGCTAACTATAAGAGAATCAAGAAGTTTGTACTTCGGCACGAAGAGTTTGAGAAGACCACAACTCGTAAGATCAAGAGATATCTCTACACTCAGAAACCGACTCCCATCAAAAAGAAGCGATGGCACTGACGTAAACCTGGATTTGGATTTCCCCGACTTGAATAATAGATATAATCTGCTAGCGTGAGCCAGAAACTTGAGGTTTTCCCCAATCAGTATCCTGGACGAGAATACGAGGTAAGCATCACTTGCCCGGAGTTTACCGCTGTCTGTCCCCGGACCGGCCAGCCGGACTTTGCGACCGTCCGTATTACGTATGTCCCCGATGAGTCGATCATCGAGTTGAAGTCATTGAAACTCTACATGTTTTCCTATCGGGACAAGGGAATCTTCCATGAGCACGTCACCAATCAGATTCTGGATGACATCGTTGAGGCATGCCGGCCGGTTCGCTGTGAAGTGGTGGGGGATTTCAATGTGAGGGGCGGAATCAAGACAGTTGTTCGCGCCAGTTACGAAAAGGATTCCAGTTAACAGGATAGACGTCGATTGGATAATGCCTCCCGGCTCGGGTTTGTTCTTCGGAGAGATCTTCCGTTGGATGTTCAGTAGGGCATGTGGTTTCTGTTGTTCAGGCGAGAGTCGGAGATATGCGAAACCTTCTGCTGAGAGTTGCTGATCATGAGGGGCTCGTTCGGTTGCTTACCTGGACGGGCAGACGTTCGGGTCTTGCACAAAGGTTCGTCGCCGGCGAAACAATGCGGGAAACTTTCGAGGTGGTGCGCCGGCTGGAACAGGCCGGACTGGATACCACCCTCGACCTGCTCGGCGAAGGTGTCAGCCGCGATCAGGAAGCTGTTGCTGCTACTGAGGCTTACAAGCGGCTGCTGGGGAGGATCCAGCTTGAGAACATACCTTCCGGCATTTCAATCAAGCTGACTCAGTTGGGCCTCGATATTGATCGTAGCCTCTGTTCCGAGAATCTGGGTAGCATCCTGCAGGAAGCTGAGAAGACCGGAAACTTCGTTACGGTGGACATGGAAAGCTCTGACTATACCCAGTCGACGCGGGAACTGTTCCGGGATCACCTTGCCGCTTTCGGCGCAGAGCGTGTCGGCATCGTGATTCAGGCTTACCTGTATCGAAGCGAGCAGGATATCCGGGATCTCACCTCGTTGGGCTGCAATATTCGCCTCTGCAAAGGCGCCTATATGGAGCTGCCGGACCGCGCCTTTCCCAAAAAGAAAGACGTCGATCGGAACTTCGAAAAACTACTCGACATTATGCTGGGTTCGCCGGCATATTCCGCTATCGCCACACACGATGAACAGATGATCCGGCGGGCCATGGAGTTGATCCGTGAGAAGGGTTTACCCAAGTCAAAGTATGAGTTTCAAATGCTCTACGGCGTCAGGCGGGATCGGCAGTTCCAGTTGCGAAACCAGGGCTATCGAGTCCGGGTGTATGTTCCATTTGGAACGCAGTGGGCCCCCTATTTCATCCGACGCCTGGCCGAACGACCCGCAAACCTCCTCTTTGTTTTGAAGAACCTCATGCGGTCTTGAGGGAGGTTATCGGTGATCGGCCTGCCCTCCATAGCTTCAGCGAAGGAGGGTTATCGGTGATCGGTTTTCGGGGAAAGAAGGTTATCGGGGTGACCGGGGTGGAGAGTAAGCAGTAGGAAGCAAGTAGTGAGCGCCCCTTCGAATTTCGCACTTCGAACTTCGAACTTCGAACTTCGAACTTCTGCGCGTCCTTGGTGACTTGGTGGTAAATCCTCTTAATTCATTATCGCTTATTGGCTATCGGTGAAAGGGCGGCGTGGTTTCCGATCTCTCCATCAATGGCTGAAGTTGTTGAGGTGCTTTCGGAATGATCGGAAATCGGCGCAGCAGTCTTCGGTAGAAAGGGCCTTTGCCAGATCGGTCCCAGCGTCATCGTTGGCTGTGAT
>JAUVSF010000478.1 GCA_030597245.1 Acidobacteriota bacterium | reverse complement strand
TCGGCAATTATGATTCCAGAAGGGTCCCGGTCATAGCAGACGACGCTCACGTATAAGGTCTGGTCATCGAAAACAATACGGACTTCCGTCTCCTCGGAAGCGGGCTGCCCTTCGTACGGGTTTGTCTGCCAGAAGCCGGTGATAGGCTCGACCGAAGACCAGGCGGGATCGTTAAGAACATCGCCGTCAAGGACCGGCGCAAGTGTGACCCGCACGGCTCGGGCGACCGGGGGTGAAGTTGGCGGACTTTCCTGTTTATCTACCGGTGAACCTTGACCCAAGCACCACGGGAATCCGATCAGATGGATGGCAATGAACAGCAGGAGTTGGCGCTTCATGATCAAGACGGTGCTACGTTCGCTCTACATTCGTGTTTCAAGAGCAATGAATTCTAAACTATTTGGTGCCGATTGTTGAGTTGGTTCGACACAAGTGGCCTTTTTTCGGGATGGAACTTGACAGGAACTTTGTTGTGGGTGGGCTTAGCCCGCCTTTCTCACCAGGTTGCGTCGCGAGGCATATGAAGAGCCCCCGGTCTCCGAGATCCCGGGGCTCCGTATGACGGTTGCGCCTCATACGGAGCCGGGTCCTTTCAGGGCCCGGACAATCTTCGCGTCGCGACCGAGGCCTCCGCAGTCGTACTCGACAGTCCGTCGAGGAGGCCGACCGAGCGCAACAGTCTACCCGCCTTGGAGGGTAGTCAGGCCCGAGCTTAAACGGTTCACAGGAATTGTCCAACTCCAGCAAATGCCGCCGAAGGCGCGGATGCATCCGGTAACGCAGCAGCCGGCTGGTGAGAAAGCGGGTTATCTCTCGAGCAAGCTCAAGTAAGCTCTGAGACTTTCACGGGCCGTCCCTCCGCAGCAGACAGTTCGGCTGCAAACAGGACGCGGTGTGTTTCAAAAGCTGTCTTAAGATCGGTCAGTGGCATCGGCTCATTATTCTGTATGCTACCGACAAAGGCCTGGAACTGAGGCTGGTAAGGATGGTCCGCGACGTCGCCAGAGTCTATCAGTGAGGTTTCCAGCGTGCTCCATCGATCCTTGGCGAGACCATTCAGTTTGGCACTGTAGAGCTTATTGTCCAAGAGGCTACCCTGGCTTCCAACCAGGTGGACATGGAAATAATAAGGCTGAAGGCAATCGATGATCGAAGCGACTTTGCCGACTGAACCATCAGCGAACTTGAGGATGGTGACCGAGGAAGTGTCGTACTCATAGGGCTCGAAGGTCTCACTGACGCTACGTGTTCCGTAGCTGGTCACCTCTTCGACTTCACCGTCCATGAAGAAAAGTAGCGAATCGAGTGCGTGGCAACCGGCTGTCAAAAGGCTGCTTCCTCCCATGGCCTTCTTCACATTCCATTCAAACTGTCCATACCAGGGGCCAATCCCGTGGTAGTAATCCACTTCAGCGTAATGGATGTCTCCGAGGAGATCGGCGTCGATGCAGGAACGGATAAGACTGAAGTGTTTGCTGTATCTGCCTTCAAAACACACGCATGTCTGTACGCCTGCCTTGGCGACCGCAGCGAGGATCGCTTTCGATTCATCGAAAGTAAGTGAAAGCGGTTTCTCGATGATGAGATGTTTTTCTGCTTCGGCAGCAGCGATGGCCTGTTGCGGATGGAAGGGATGTGGTGTGCAGATACTCACAACGTCAATCGAGGAGTCACTTAACATCTCCTCATAGTCTTGATAGGCCTTCAGAGGAAGGCCGAATTCACGTTCTAACTCCTGTTCATCATAGGGTTGCAGGTCGCAAATCGCAGTGACGCGAGCACCTTCCACTGCTTTCAGAGCCTGCAAGTGTGCACGCGCAACCCATCCGAATCCCACGATCCCTACCTTGAGCTCTTCCATCTCATACTCCTTCGCTTCCCCGACTTTCATAAGGCTGCCTCTGACGGCACGTCAGTCAGAGACGCAATACAGTGCTTGGCAATACGAGGCCTGTAGAACAAGAATCGATTTATCGGCGACCGCCGATGCTAAACGCCTCATGTTCCTCCATGTCCGATCACAGCCTTGCCGTCTTCGACGATCGTCGGCACCTGCCTCACTCCTCCGTTCAATTTGAGCATCTGCTCCAAGTGACTCGGATGTTCTTTCACGTCAATGTAGCGAGCGCCTTGTTGCGCATAGTCCTCACGGGCCGCCGTTGTGTACGGTCAGCCCGCTTTTCCGTAGATCAGGATCTCTTTTGCCATCGTTTTTTCTTCCCTTCTAAAACCACGGAAGGCCGTTCGAAGCCCTTCATGCTGCAATATTGATAGCATAGATTAGCGCTTGAACCTAGGAGTCCGCCGGGGAGACGGGAAGAGACTGTGCTGGGGCTATGTAATTGTGGCTGGGCAGAGGGGAAGTGAAGGAGATGAACAATTCCTTCAGATTCGACGAGTCTTACCTGGAAGAAGTTCAGCTGAAGGATGGCACAGCGATCCTTTTGCGTGCGCTCAGACCGTCAGATCGGCAGGCTCTGATAGATGGTTTCCAGCGGCTCTCAGACCGATCTGTCTACCTGAGATTTTTTTCTCCAAAACACCAGCTGAGTGACGAAGATCTTTCGTTTCTTAAGGAACTTGACGGCTCCAACTCATACGGAATCGTTGCCTTGAGGCAGCTTGCCGATGGTAGGGAAGGCGAGGGTGTGGGTGTGGCCCGGCTTGTCCGTGTGATTTCCGAGCCCGTGATAGCGGAACCTGCGGTCACGGTGAGCGATGAGGTCCAGGGGTACGGGTTGGGAAGAATCCTGTGCGACCGTCTGGCCGAGGCAGCTTTGGAACGTGGAATACTCTGGTTCAGGTGCTATGTGCTGTCCGAGAACCAACGGGTTCTGGACATGCTGAGGTCGGAGTTTTCTGAAACTCACCTTTGTTCGCAGGGTGAAATTGTGGTGGCGGAGATATCCCTGCTTTCCAAGAACGACGTTTGTGTAGGTGAGAGCAATCAGCCGAGCCGAGGTTGAGCGAGTTTTCATATTGACTGCATGCATTGTAGAATCTAATACATGTTTGTGTGGCTGGCACGACTATCTTGCCTGTTGATTGTGCTGGGCAGCTTCGTCTTATCCCAGCGACGAGATCCGCTTGAGTACATACAAATCCTTGAGTCCGCCGAGCGAGTAAAGACGCTTCAGGTAGAGCGGGTGATTCACGCGCTGAACGTCGAGCCGGGCCAGCGGATAGCTGACCTGGGAGCCGGATCTGGTCTATTCTCCCGCCCTCTTGCAAATCTCGTCGGGCTTGATGGCGTAGTGTATGCGATTGATATCGATAGCGACCTTTTGGAACACGTCAAGGAAACGGCTATGGAACAGAACCTTACGAACGTTCAGACCGTTTTGGCCAGCGAGCAGGACCCGAGGATTCCAGATGGCGTTGATCTGGTTTTGATATGCGACACGCTGCACCAGATAGGGGATCCGAGTACTTACTTGCGGGGTTTGACCCGCTACCTCCGCCCTTCAGCTCGTATAGCAGTCATCGATTACGAGAATGACTGGCCCCGTCGATTTGAATCGGCGAAATTCACTGTGGATGATCTTGACAAGTGGATGACAGATGCGGGTTTGAAAAGGGAAGAGAAGTTCGATTTTCTGGAAGACAATTTTTTCGTGATCTATCGATATGTGCCGGAATCGAGTGCTCGGTGATCGGTAAACGGTAATCGGTAATCGGTAATCGGTTATCGGTCATCGAGCTAATCAGCAGTAAGCCTTGAGTAGTAAATAGACAACCTATTCTTTTGCTGGTCTTGGTGACTTGGTGCGCTTCACGTACCGGCCCGATCGACCCGGCCTGGATCTGCTCTACTACACGTCGGTAATTGTTGCCGGCATGAATCTGTGTTCCCATCTGAGTGGCGACTCCGGCCTTCTGAGCCGCCTCGGTGATTATCCTCGCCTCGTGCACATCTCCCAGCCGTGCGAACCGCTTCATGACAAGCAAGATGCTTATCTTCCGGGAAGATGGCCTTCCAGGTCGTCATGACCCGCTTCATGACAAGCAAGATGCTTATCTTCCGGGAAGATGGCCTTCCAGGTCGTCATGACCCGCTTCCTGACAAGCAAGATGCTTATCCTCCGGGAGGATGACCTTCCAGGTCGTCGTGACCCGCTTCATGACAAGCAAGATGCTTATCTTCCGGGAGGATGACCTTCCAGGTCGTCATGA
>JAUVSF010000647.1 GCA_030597245.1 Acidobacteriota bacterium | reverse complement strand
GGACATCTGTTCTCGTCTCCACCTGGGACCGATTGACGCGAAGCGGGTTGAATGTACAAAGAAGATCTACAAGGAGGGAGACCGCCTGGTAGTCACCCGGTTGCGAGACAACACGGTCTTTGAGCCGAACAAGCAAAAACATGTGAAGAAGCAAGCCGGAGAGGCTGTGAAGGCGGCCGGCAAAGCGAACCTGGACAGAGGGAGGATCAAGATCGGTTCGATCGAGGTGGTCAAACCTGAGGACGTACCCAAGGTCGAACTGAGCATGTGGTATGGCCGCGAAAAAGCCAGCCCTAAGGTCTGGGAGGATGTGCGACACACCCTGGCGATGATGCCCTACATCAGCGTTTACGATTTCATTTCTTTTGCCATGGTCGGAAACGACGTTATTTTGACCGGATGGACACTCCGTGACACCAACCGCAGTGGCGCTTACCGGAGGGTCAAGAGGATAGAGGGCGTCGAGAATGTCACCAACAACATCATGCTTCTGCCCGTGGGTTCCTTTGACATGGACATCAGGGCAAGAGCTCGGGCAGTGCTGCAGCAGGCCATACCCCGATACTTCTGGGAGGCCGGTTCCACCGTCAGGATCGTGGTCAGGAACAGCCAGATCATCCTGCTTGGTACCGTGGACAGACAAGCTGATTCAGATATGGCCAACATCCGTTGCCGCAGTATTCCCAACGTTTTCGCGGTATTCAACATGCTCCGGGTGGTGACCCCAGAAGAAAGGGATAAGGATAAAGGTTGAAGCACTCCAGTGCTGTTGATGAGGAAATTAGTTGGAGTGTAAAGGAGAAAACGATGCCAAAAAGCAAAACTGATATGTTGAAAAAAGCGTCGTGCTGGACCGTTGGGGTATTGATACTGGGGCTGGTAGGTGGCTGTGCCCAGGAACCGGCGCCCACGGTATCGGAGCCGACTTTTGAAGTGAAGATACCTCTGGCGGGACAGGAGAATTCCGGCTTTTTGGGTGACTACACCGGCCTGGAGCCCGATCCCCTGTTTGAGGGAGAAGCCCTGACGTATGTGAACCAGACGGAAAGAGAACGTCTGCGTGACTATGTAGCGGTCATTGTCGATCCGGTTGAGGTCTATATTGCGACCGACTCGGATGCAGCACTTCTTCCGACCGGCGGGCCGGAAGCGGCTGCAAGCTACTTCAGGTTCGCCCTGATTGAGGCCGTTTCCGACGCCTTTCCACTGATGGATGAGGCCGGCCCCCTGGTCCTGCGGCTGCGGGCCGCCTTGGTCGGCATAGACGTGGCGGAAGGGGCTCTGGAGGGAGTGGACGAAGCTAACCAGCCGTTGGCGAGAGCTATCGATATCGGCAAGGTTATGGTCGACATGGAGCTGGTGGATTCGGAGACCGGCAAGCGGATCGCCGCGATGATTGACATTGCACCTCTGGGAACGGACGCTGAAATAGGTGCTGTAAACTTCTCGCGTTCGGAGAGATTTGACGCCGCGCAGGAAGCCTTCGATGAGTGGGCGTTGAGGCTGCGATTGTTTCTCGACGATAGGCATGAGCTCAGAGGCGAAGACGCCGAGCGAGCCGACCGGGAGTATAAGCCGTACTGATCCGGGTGGCGTGCAGATTTCACCACTAAGACACCAGGGACACCAAGAATTCTTGGTGTCTTGGTGGTAAGTCCCTCCGCAGAGGGACCCCGGGGGCGAATGTTCAGCTTCCAGAAAGGTGCCGAAGGCCAAGGGCTTCGCGAAGGATCGGTTCGAACGCATTAGCCTGCCGCATGAAACCAAGATCAGACGGATGCGAGCCGTCGGTTGCGCCTTCACTGTCTTTCCCGAGTAGGTTCTCACCTTCCAGATAGTAGAGCTTTGAGATTCCACTCTGCTTCAAATGCTCGAATGCTTCCCTCAATTTTGCTCTGGAGGCATCGTGGTGTTCACGTCTTGAGCTCCTGATCCAGGCGTTGGTAAAGGTCCGGTCCTCGACCAGCACAATAGGAGTCTCGGGGTGAGCCTCGCGCAGCTGCCTTACCAGAGGTTCGGCTCTCTCGCTTACTTGCAAGCTGTCCATGTTTGGAAGACAGTCGATTACATAGGCCGCAGCCCGAAGCTCACAGAGGAGGGATCCGACCTCTGATTCCATCTTCCCGTTTCCCGAGAAACCGAGATTAATCACTGGCATGTTCAGCCTCCGTCCCAGAATCGCCGGGTGAGGCATACCCGTCCGGGAGGCACAGGCCCCGTGAGTGATCGACGTTCCATAGAAAACGATGGGCTTCTCGTCCCTGGGCGCGATTGACCGAAACTTTGTACCCCGGGGTACTCCGATTTGAAGGGAGTCTACGCCGTTGTAGAGCGGAAGATACAGTGTGTATTCTCTCCCGCTCCCGTCCAAGTCACTGATTAGCTCTGCTCTGACCTGCCGCTTGGTCGGTCGTGCTACCGCGGCCCAGCGCCAGTTCCCAGCTGGATCTCGTCCGTACAGATCGACGCCACTGACCCCTGTCGCAGGCATGTGAGGCAAGGCCAGACGTTCCCGAAAAAGCTGGTACCGTACGTGAATCTCCGGGGAATCAGTCTCGAATCGGACCAGCATTCCAGCACTATCGCGACTGCGGTTCCAGACCGCGTCTCTCACCCCTCCTTCAGCTTTTGCGGGTAGACGGTCGTAAAACCGTTTCATCTCTCCGGCAGGCCAACCCCGGCCTTCCACACCCCAGCCCTGCGGATCGTGCCAGACCAGCTCCTCCGGAGCCGATTCCTGGGGACCCGGCGTAGCCCAGGCGGATCGCCAGGTCGGAAGCAGGGCTCCTACCGAAACTGCGGAGGATGAAAGGAAAGTGCGGCGGTGGATTCTGCTGGTTGTCATTGAGTTGAATTGGCCTTTCCGATTGGTTGAGGGAATTCTATTGTGAGACGGGGCAGCTGTAAACCGGGAGGAGATACCAG
>JAUVSF010000402.1 GCA_030597245.1 Acidobacteriota bacterium | reverse complement strand
CCGGCCAATGCGCACGTGGTCGAGTCCATCAAACAGGACAGCGGGCTAATGAACGGGGGGAGCTTTGCCGTGGATGAGCGTGGGCTACCCTATGTCGGCTACACTCGTTTCGATGAGGATGGTTACAACCAGCTTTTTGTTGCCACCCCAAAGGACGGCAAGTGGAAAGTGATCCAGTTGACCGACTGGAAGCATCGTTTCTACTTCCACGGCCGGGGCACGATTCCCGAAAGTCCGCCCACACCCAGGGTCTCAATCACAGCGGATCAGAGGATTCTTGTTTCCTACAGCAATCGCTACGCGGGTATCACCAAGGGGCAGTTAGCCCTCACGAGAGAACAGTTGTTGACAGGCAAACCGGGGCAGTACGCCGTCAAGCGAGCGGTTAACAGCACTCCCAGAATCCCGCACATTCGGGCCGTCAACCATGGACCGCTGCCGGCCGCTTTCACGCACTACATGCAACAGCAAACGGACTCCCCCAATCGTGACCGCAGGCCGGAAGATACAATAGAACCCACTATGATTTACGTCGTCGAGGTCAAGAAATAGAGGGCGATTATTCTCAGCGCCGACATCAGCAGAAAACAGGTCTACTCTCCTGCTCGCGGAAAATGATGCTCAGCGCGCCAGCTTATTCATAATCTCCTCGAAATCCGCTTCCCACATGGTTCCTTCGGGAAGTGTCTTAACTGTTCCATCGGAGTGATAGGATATCCATTTGCCGTTAGGAGACCAGTAAAACAGAATTTTTGAGCCCTGATCATCTGTGGCAATCTCGGTAACTTTGCCTCCTTCAACAGGAATGATGAAAATTGGGCCTGACTGACCTTTTTTAATATGGTATCCAGTACAGGCAATGTACTTGCCGTCTGGAGACCAGCGAAGTCTACAATCTTTGGCAAGGCCTATGTCTTTCAAGTCAGCAATCTGTTGAGTTTGCCCGCCTGTGACGGTGACAATTGAAAGCAAGCCATTGGAGACAACGGCGCGCTTCTTACTATCAGGAGACCATGCACCGCCAGCCATTTTTGTAGCCTTGCCTCCTGACGCAGCTACCATATAAGGAACATCTTGATTTTTCTTAGCAAAGAAGACCGTATAGTAAACGATCCTTCCATCGGGGGACCACCTGGGGTAGCGCTCTTGCTCGTTTGTATTTGTAATTTGAACTGGTTCATCTCCATTAGTAGATGCTATCCAGAGATCCCCCTTGTGGATCACTGCGAATTTATTCGCATCAGGTGACCATGAAGCTGTTCTAGCGGATGCCCCTCTATTTCTGTACCATCCTTCGAAAACCTTAACGGCAGGGCCGGTCGTTCGCGCATCCTGCAACGACACTGGGACCACAAAGAGATCCTGCGTTCCATCGTCTCGTTTCACAAGAAAGGCGAGCTTTTTGACATTCGGGGACACAGCAAGAGGAAAAGGTTTGCCATCAACCGATACGTCCATTTCTAAAACGATCGGCTCATTGTCTGAAAGGGGTCTTATCCAGCCTTTATCATCGCCCAGATCGTCTCCCTGTGTGATTCTCCTTCTGCTCTCGGGAGACCAAAAGTGTTCATATGGCCAGAGCGTGAGTTGTCTTGCGAGTTCGAGGGTTGGTCCACCGTAAGCTGATACGACTTTGAGAGCTGATCTGTAACCATATGATGGATTGTAGAAAAGCATTCTTTTGCCATCAGGTGACCAGGAAAAGAAGTTCCCAACCGGTTCTGGTGTTGTAAAAGCATACTCTTCTTTGTCTGCAAGACGGACAAATCGAAGCGCCTTATTGCTCCCAGAATCTAAAATAATCCATTTGCCATCGGGGGACCAAATAGGAATGCAGCGGTGATTAGAATCGATATCGATAATCTTCCTGGCAGTTTCACCGGCAACAGAACTAAGCCAGAGACTCTTCTTCTTTCCAGGTCTCCCGTAGGCAATGGTCTTCCCATCGGGAGACCATGCCGGAGCTGATATCTGGGCGGGGGTACTCGTGATCTGAGTAAGCGAACCGTCTGTGACTGAGATTATCCAAATGTCCCAATTCAGCCCTTCGACAAATCTGGCAAGAACTAATTTCTGCCCATCAGGAGACCAACTCACAGAACGCTGATTTCTGAATCTTCCATCGAGCAGTTTCTTGGGAGGACCTGTTGAATGTCCCGTCTCCGGTGATACAGGTACGATCCAAATGGCGTCTTTTGAATAGAAGGCGACCTTTTTGCCATCCGGTGACCATGTGCCACGCAACGCGGACATGTCCACTAAGCTAAAGGGATCGCTGCTATCCAATGGAATCACAAGACCTCCATGGAGCAGGAACTTGCCGTTCGGTGAGAGATTGAGTCCGACTGTATATGAAATCACATCCTTTTTGCCTGCGAAGGTTCTGGTCTTGGTGAATTTCACACCAGTATCTGGATCAGTAGCGAATCCCTTTTCTGCGGCATCGCTCATTACCCTTCTTGTTTCTTCGTTCTTTTTTGCCTGTTCGGCGCGCTCGACCATTAGCTTCGTGACCGGAACGATCGCACTTGTCGGATGTGTTTCGATGAGCTTTGCAAATGTTGCCTGTGCGGCGTCGAATTGACCCGCCCGAAAGTGGGATTGTCCGATCCAGTATTGAGCGTCCTGGTTGATTTTGCTGTCCGACGACAGTTCAATCACGCTGCTGTACTCGGCAATAGCGCCTTCGTAGTCCATGCGCCTGAGCAGCTCATTTGCCTTCTCGAAGTGCTGCTGCGCCTCCTGAACGGTGTCTGTCTTCGCTGAAACTGATGTCACGAGAACGATCAATAGAACCAGGATTGTTGCTGTCTTCTTCATTTCTATTACCTCTCATTTTGCGGCGCTGACTGACTGTGCCATATCCATTAACTGTGACATTTCCGCATTGCCGATGAGCACATAAGAAAGAGCATCGTCTCTCCAGGCGAGAATTGCCCCTCCGGCTTGTCCCTCGTTGCGATATACGGCGTACTCTCTGAAATCCTGCGCTTCAAGCCCGCGCTGGCCGTCCAAAGGCTGCTCGAACAGGGAGAGCGTATTTACGCCGTCCGTGTAGAGCAAGTGCAGCGCGTCCCGCCCATCGATTCGCCTGATCTGATCGAGCATATATCCGGGATACAGTCGGGGCGGCGAGACGAGATCGAAATTCGCAGCTTTTCTGGCCTCAGCGAGTGTGAGTGTATGCCCGTTGGAAATCGCGGGAGCTTCGGGCGCAATTACCGGCTGTTGAGACGAAGGTCCTCTGACGATAATACCGGGACGTGCGAACTCATACGGATCGTCCATGAATTCGTAGTACAAGATATCGTGTCGATCCACGTGCATCCTCGCCGGCGGAGGCGCCGGCAAACTCGCGTGGACAGCCCGGGCGGCAACATCCTGGTGCTCTCTCAAATACAAGTTGATGGTGGCTGATTCGTCTTGTATCTCCAGAGCAGGTTTGCCAAGCCAATGGCTAAGTGACAGTGTAACCGCAACAATTGCCGCCACCTCGGTAAGATGAAACGCGACTTTTCTGACCAGCGGATTTGCCAAAGCTCTGCTTCGGAAAGACTCGTGACTGCTCATCCGGCGCCTCAACTTCTCGTACATCAGAGGTGTCGGTTCCGATCCGTTCCAGGTCTGAAGCACTTGGGACAGTTTTGTCAATTGTCGAAGAGCCTGCGAACAATTCTGGCAACCCTCTAAATGACCATGTATCCGGTTTCTCTGAGGTTCATCTACTTCGTTCCGTAGAAATGCCTCCAACTCGTTCTGAACATCTTCGCATCTCAACATTTGGCTACCCTCGTGGATTCACTGTCTCGGCCCTTGCAGTCGCCTAGTTATCGTACTCAGGCATACTGATCTATGGCGCTATTCTATGTGTTCGGACAGGATTTCCAGAAGCTTCTGATGACCCCTGTAATTCAAAGATTTAGCCGTGCCAACAGGACATTTCATGATCTCGGCAATCTCCGGAAATTTCAGAGCATGATATTCCCTCAGGATAACCACGCTTCGCTGATCTTCCGTTAACTTTGTGAATGCTTGCTGGACCAGCCTTCTCATTTCTTCTGTCTCTGCACGTTTTGCCGGATCAGGCAAAGGATCGACGACGGCCTGCCGTATTTCGGCATCTTCACAATCCCGGGAAGACACAGGAACATCGAGAGATGAACTGGACCGGAATTTCATCCTTCTTATCCTGTCACGGCATAAATTCAAAGCTATTCGAAAGAGCCACGTTTTGAATTTACCATCGGCCCGGTATCTTTTTTTCGCCCGTACTATCCTGAGGAACGTTTCCTGGCAGAGGTCCTCAGCGTCGGTGGCGTTCGTTACCATGCGGTAGATAAAAGAGAGTATGGGTCTCTCGTATCTGCGATAGAGTATTTCAAACGCACCTTCATCCCCATCGCGACAGCTTAACATTAACTCTTCGTCTGAACGCCCCATTCCCATATTCTACAGTTATTACGTCTTTCTGATAACCTAAACGCACGAACTGACGAAAAGATGCAACAATTGTTGGAGATACTTCTTACTTTTCCGAAGGTGTACGAAAGCAATGTAATTCTACCACTCTTCGGCGAAGATTTACGTGGTTGAAGTGAAGAAAAGTCGGTGACTGCTGCTCTAATCCAAGGTCAATCGCGGTATCTCAACGGAGTCGCTGTACCGCCATACCTCATACCGTTCGCGCATTCGCTGCGTCACACCCTCGCGCTCCTGGTCGCTCATGTTCTGCCATCGTTCGCCTATCTCCGCCATCTGCGCAAACTCCGCCATGCGATCCTCATTACTCATGTTCTCGAATTGCCGGCGCATCAGCGCAAAACCCTCTCGCAGCCTGGCCTGTTCTTCCTCGTTCAGGTTCAGATCGGCCAAGAACTGCTGGATTGCCCCGGAATTCTGGCCCAT
>JAUVSF010000022.1 GCA_030597245.1 Acidobacteriota bacterium | reverse complement strand
TCGACCAGACAACCTGCAACAATCAATCGTTGACACGTTCCCCGGCTCTTGTAACCAGCCATTTCGAGAATCGTATTCACCGACTCTTCCTTGGCTTTATCAATGAAACCGCACGTATTTACGACTATGATCTCGGCTTCCTGTTGAGATGACGTGATCTCGTGCCCTCCCTCGACCAAGGCACCCAGCATCACCTCAGTATCGACCAGGTTCTTGGCACAGCCGAGGCTGACAAATCCTATCTTGGCCATGGAGGAAACATTATTACACACTCCACCCTTGGCGAACTTCGCGGGCTTTGCGTGAAAGAACGAAAGAGATCAGGACAACCGACCACTCTTCAACTCTCTCAATGAAGAGTACACAGCTGCGAGCTCTTTCCGTCCGACCAGATGGCCTCCGTATCTACTCCGATAATACGTTTCTGTCACCCGTAGAGGCAGTTCGCTTTCCAGGACAGCCTTAACTCGGACTCCGAACTCGCGGGGAGTCTCAAACTTGCTCTTCTCAAACCCCCTCCGCTCAAGAATCTCCAGCAACTCGAGGTAGTACTCTTGAGCTATCTCCTTTCCCGGCCTGTGCAGAACATGACGTTTCCAGAACATCCTCAGGTACCTGCGGTAACGGTACATAAGGAAGGAGATGAGCAGCAGCGACAGGACCTTCAACAGCACCAACTTCTGCCCACCCAGCCAATACGCCCGTTCACGGAGTTGAGAAAGGTTGAACCCAATCAGTTGACCAACTGCAGTCGAGACGTTGCTCCACGAAGATTCAATCTTTCTCCTGACCGACTGAAAGAATCCAATTTGCTTAACCCTGTCGAATGTGACGACTTCTGTCCAGAGCACATCCAGAGTGTCGAGAAGCTGGGCTATGTGCCGATACCAGGAGGCCCCCCGGCCCTGGCCGGCCGACGGCGTTGGGTCAAACTCGATCCACCCTGGCCCAGGGAAAAAAGCTTCGACCCAACTGTGTGCATCAGCCTGTCTCACAATGAAGTAGTCGCTCCACTCGTTGTGTTCACCCCTTCTGAAGCCGTTCACCACACGGGACGGAATCCCGATCGTCCTGAGCATGACAGCCTGAGCAGTAGCGAAGTACTCACAGTGCCCGGCTCTGGATCGGAAAAGGAAGTCCGCCAAGGGATCTACAGCGGTTCCGGAAGGATTCTCGAGGGTGTATTCGAACCCTTCTCGAAGAAACGTCTCAATTCGAAGAGCTTTGCTGAAAGCTCCTCCTGATCCTTCCGAAACCGTTTCAACCAACTGGGCAATTCTTCCGTCAAGTGGTGGCAGTTCCAGGAAAGCGGTCTCCAAGTCCTCAGGGACTGGAACTTCCTCGATACGGTTGCTCTTCTGAGCTCGTGTTTCCAGATCGGAATGCACAAAATACCGAAGTGCATCTCGTTGCCGAGGCCGGATAAAGACAGCCTGATTCCCATCCCTCCACAAGGCGGTGCTGCGGTTCCTGAAACCGAACAGCTGGACCATTCCAGGAGCTCCGAATACGACATCGGAAAAAGACTCCACGAAGAACGTCTGCTCCAGAAGAGACTCAATCTGCCGCCGCTCGGTAGCAACCGGATACCTGCCCTGCCAATCAGGAAACAGGCGATTCGATTTGCGCAGCGTGTTAGTCCACACCTTCCCATTGAAAGAGTTGAGCGCTAATCCACGCCACTTCAAGTCGCCGGGCAATATCTTCGGGTCCCTGTCAACACTTACCCGCATCACAACTTCCGAGTTCTCACGGATCCGACCGGTGTCGCCTAGATTTACCGTGCTCGAGAACCCTGAAACGTTTGACCCTGCTCTGCCCAGAAAGCCGAGAGACCCTCGGGGGATGGCAAAGAAGATTGGAATCGCGATCAGCATAGTCAGTACGCTGATCAGGGTCGCGATCTGGACGTGAGCCGAAAACGAGAATCGCAGACCTTTGTGTTTACCAAAAGACTCCCGATTTTCAAACAGAATGAGAACCAGTACGGAAAGAAAAAGAAAAACCACAAGCGTAACAAGATAGAAAATCGAGAGCGTGTAGGTTGAAGCCAGGAGCAGCAGGGCAAATGAGATCAAGTAGAGGACCAAGTAATCGGCCTCTTTCTCTCGAACCAGGGCCTTGAACAGGCTCAGAAGGAGAAGAAAACGGATGGTCGATGACCCAAAGTTTCCAAACAGAAAAAAGTCGAGTACAAGTACAGCAAATACCGCCGCCAGGGCCAAGGCCTGGTTCGCCTTGGACAGCCTGCGCGGCCCTAGAAACCATAGCAAGCTAAGCGCGGCCAGGTAGAGAACGGCTGTCGTCGCCCTTACCCCTCCTGCCGCGGCCACCGCCACCAACCCGGTGAGCGAAAGGAGGCAACTCGAAACTTGGAAGGCCTTTTCCAAACTCATAGCTTCAGATAGTCGATACAGAGTACGCCCGGCAACGTGGGCACGCCTCCAGCAGCGAAGAGTACAGCTCCATCAGCGACTTTGTCCCGCTCGACCAAAACCCTATCGGAGGGTTGTACGAGAGCCAGGTAATCAAGGAGCGATCTAAGTCCACTCTCCCTACCTGTAACAGTAGCTTCAAAGTCTCCCGAATAGAAACCGAATGTCCTGCCACGTTCCAAATACAGGTAGCCAAGAGAAGTGATATAGGACAGAACCTTTTCGAACTGGTTTCGATTAGACGCATCAGGCTTTTCGAGAAACGTCGAAAGTACCAACTGCGGCGGATCTTCGGTCTCTTCCAAGAACTCCTTCAACATCAGGCGTGAAAGTTTGGCACTCGACTTCCAGTGCACGAACCGCGCATCATCGCCTGACTGATAATCCCTGATGTTGTACAAGCCGGTACCCAACCCCTTTCTATTCCGGCTTTCTTCACCCATCAGGTATGGAAACTGGTGGATTAGTCCTCGCAACTCTCGAATCTGCGGATACACTGTTACCCGTCCCCCTTCCCCAACATTCCGGCCTCGAACAAAGAAACCAAATGGAAACTTCGTGCGAACCTCGAATCCTCTAAACGGGTACACTCCGCGGCGGCGGAACTCGTTCTCCACACGGAACGTCGTCTTTTCACGGGGTTGAAGGTAGGGAAAATCCTGGTCCTCAAACAGAAAGCCCGACTCTTCCTCGTCTCGATCGTCCAGGGCTCCCCTCAGGGTCACCGAGAAGGAAGGAAAACGTTTCTTTGTATTACTTAGAGTCAGAAGAGAGACTGTCTTCTGCCCGGCGTGGATGGCATTAGGAGAATCCAGCTTCACATCCAAACCGTACAGCACCAAGTTTGAAATTACACCTGAAACAATAAGTGAAGCAAGCAGGAACGATAATACCAGTACCAGCAGGTTGTTCCCTGTATTAAACGTCGAGGCGGCAATCAACAAGACCAAGAACAGGAATACCGCCCCACGTCCAGTCACCCTGAAGAATCGAAAGGACTCCCAATAATCCAATCGAATGCGTTTGAAAAGTCTTGGCACTACAGTAAAGCAGATCACCACCGCAACAAGCAGTGCCAGAAGGGATAGAACAATTGCAGGAGCGAAAAGCCCGTTAGCGCGGGCAATCGAACTCAGCACCGCCAATACGAGAGAGGAAAGAAGCAGAAAGGAAGCCCAGAGAGCCCGCTTGATACCGGTGTTGGCCAGTTTACTGAAATACCGCACTCGACTTGTCGTCACAGCCCTAGTTCCGCCTACTTCCAGCTTCTATTCTACTATTCACATTGAAACGAGCGTTGTGATTCTATCCGGTTTCTCTTTGCAGCAAAGCATCGGCCCCATGGTTCAACTCGGCGAAGAATCGCCTTTCAACGAGAGTTTCTACCGTCATTTCGTCCATAGCCCGAGTTCGTCCGCGCTGTGCCCACCTCTTCTCACCAGCAAGACTCTCGATCAAAGGTGGCTTCGCAATCTCGGCGGCCATTCGCCGGTAGGAAGCCATACTGAACAAGATAGCAATAATGATAGATCCGACTCCAGAGAATAGTATTCCGCTTTCGGAGTATCTTCTCGAACCGCCGGAAGATGGTGCAACCTTAACGTTTGACGCTTCAGATGATGCAGGCGTTTTGTTAACATGCAACTGTGTTGATCAGGTCGGTTGGAATCAGTGGTGTCTGACAGATTTTTGAAAGCCGGCAAGAAATGAGTGCGGAACGTATTCTCGCGACGTACCTCCTCGAGACCCCTCACACGCCCGAGTTGGCGGCGGAGGCACTGGTAAATCTCCAGTCGGCCGGCACCTTCACGCGAGTACCCGGGGAGACAGAAGAACTTCGGGGGCGTTTCCAGGCTCGAATCGAGAGTGTCGAGCCACTGGAGACGATCCAGCGACCCACATTGCCTTACTGGACTTATGATCCTCCCTCTGGCGGGTCAATCCCCCATCACAGGGCGAAGGTTGAGGTCTCTATTCCCCTGGAAATGACCGGGACGGATTTTGCGACTTTGCTGGGGACTGTGGCAGGAGGGGTCTACTCACTGAGGGAGCTTTCCGGACTGCGGTTGCTGGATCTTCAGTTACCGAGAATCTTCGGAGAGTCTCACCCGGGGCCGCAGTTTGGAATCGAAGGTACAAGGAAGTTAACCGGAACCTATGGGAGGCCGATTATCGCCTCCATCATCAAGCCGAATGTGGGTTTGACTCCCCGGCAGACCGCCGCGATTGTTCGCAGCCTGGCCGAAGCCGGCATCGACTTTATCAAAGACGACGAGAAGATGACGAGCCCACCCTACTCACCTCTTCCGGAACGCGTCGATGCCGTCATGAGAGTCATCAATGAGGCGGCGGACCGGACCGGCAGGAAAGTGATGTTCGCCTTTAACATCAGCAACGATGATCCAGAAGTAATGGTCCGCAATCACGACACCGTGGAACAGGCAGATGGCACCTGTGTAATGGTCAGCATCAACCAGATCGGATTCGCCGGAATGAACTACTTGAGGAGGCGCTGCAGGCTTCCCATCCATGCCCACCGTAACGGCTGGGCAATGTTTACGCGATGTCCGGCCCTCGGAATGGAGTTTCAGGTATACCAGAAACTGTGGAGGTTGGCCGGTGTTGATCACCTCCACGTCAATGGGATTCGAAACAAATACTGGGAGACGGACGACTCGGTGGTGAAGTCGGTCGAAGCCTGCCTGACGCCTCTCTTTTGCGAGAATGACCGTCTGCTTCCCGTCGTCGGTTCTGGAATGTGGGCAGGGCAGGTGCCGGAGACGTACCGGCGAACCGGGACCGTTGATCTGGTGTATATCGCCGGCGGAGGAATTCAGGGACACCCCGGTGGGCCCAAAGCCGGTGTCCTGTCATTGCGGCAAGCATGGAAAGCTGCAATGTCGGGTACTTCGTTGGAGGACTTCGCCCGGGAGCACGTGGAACTTCGCCAGGCAATTGAGAAGTTTGGCAACCGGTAGATGCATCGGTATCACGCTGTTTCCGGTAGGGGGGTAAACATCCTTTGTGCTCCCAGTGCCGCGTTGTTTTTCAAGTGTTTCTATAAGGAAAGGCGAGTTGCAAGATGAGCGATCTTCTGATGACTTTCTATGGTGACGATTTCACTGGCTCAACAGATGCAATGGAGTGCCTGGAGATCAATGGTATTCCCGCCGTTCTTTTCCTCGAACCACCAACCCAGGAGCAATTGCAAGGTCGCTTCTCACGAGTCCGAGGCGTCGGTGTCGCGGGAGTGAGCCGCACAATGACGCCTGAGCAGATGGATGGTGAGCTTATCCCCAAGTTCAAAGCCCTGAATGCACTGGGTGCACCTTTCTTCCACTACAAAATCTGTTCGACCTTTGACTCCTCTCCGAGAATCGGCAGCATCGGGCATGCCATCGACATTGGGTGGGACATTTTTCGGCCCCCGATGGTTCCGATGATGGTAGGGGCACCATTCCTCAGACGATACGTCGCCTTTGGAAATCTCTTCGCCAGAGTTGGTGGCGTGACCTATCGATTGGATCGACATCCAACGATGAGCAGCCATCCCATCACACCCATGAACGAAAGCGATCTACGTGTTCACCTGGGTAAACAGACGAACAAGAAGATTGGCCTGATTGATACCTGGCACATGTCAAAAACAGAGGCTGAAATCGACAATCGCCTGGGTCAATTGTTTCAGGAAGGAGTGGAAATCGTTATCTTCGATACGCTGGACAATAGCCAGATGATGCAAATCGGTCGTATTGTCTGGAGCTTGCAGGGAGAGAAAACGGTCTTTCTGGTTGGATCTTCAGGTTTTGAGTATTCCCTCGGAATGTACCTGCAATCGATCGGGGTCGTGGAGGAGCCCGCTCCCCTCCAGTCGCCCGGGAAGGTGGACCAACTGCTCATAGTCTCCGGGAGTTGTGCCCCCCCGACGGCCGAACAGATACACTGGGCTCTTGATCAGGGTTTTGTTGGAGTCAGGCTGGACGCGCCGCGATTGGTAGACCCGAGCACCGCTGAAACCGAACGAGCCAAAGTGGTTCGAGAAGCACTCGAACTCTTACAGAAGGGTCACTCCGCTATTCTCTACTCGGCTCTGGGCCCTGATGATCCGGCGATTGCTGAAACGAATGAGCGAATGGCGGCCATTGGGCTGGATCCCAGGAGCGTGGGACACAAGCTTGGAACACAGCAGGGCCTGATCCTGAGAGAGCTCCTCGAGAGGACTGAACTAAAACGGGTCTGCGTTGCCGGAGGCGACACCTGTGGATATGCTTCAAAACAGCTGGGCATATACGCGCTGGAGATGATTATCCCGGTTGCGCCGGGGGCGCCTCTGTGCAGAGCCAGTTCTGAAGAAAGACGATTTGACGGGCTGGAAATTTCTCTGAAGGGAGGGCAGAACGGAGTGGCTGACTACTTTGGTAGGATTTTCCATGGGCTGCAGGCTCATCAGGCAATCCCGAAGTGATCCGGAATTCGCCTGCCAAAAATGATGAAGACCTGTGAGCTGGTAATGTGCTGGATTCTTACCATCAGAAGAGAGGTGCATTTATGACCACCAAGATTGCATTAACGGGAGCCGGCGGCAAAATGGGATGCCGCATCACCGACAACATCAAGGAGGTTCCGAAATACGAGGTTTCCTATATCGAAATCAGTGAGCCCGGGATAGCGAACCTGGAAGAAAGAGGCCTTTTATCAACCCCTCAGGATATGGCGGTACCTGAGGCTGATGCTGTTGTCCTGGCTGTCCCTGATCGACTTATCCGGAAGATTACAGAGGAAATCGTACCGCAAATGAAAAGCGGAGCCATGCTCATGGGACTCGACCCGGCTGCCGCGTACGCTGAGATCATGCCGATCCGCGATGACATATCTTATTTTGTGACCCACCCCTGTCATCCGCCATTGTTTAATGATGATACCGATCATCGGAAGATGAATGACTGGTTTGGTGGAGTCTATGCCGGCCAGCATATTGTCTGCGCTCTCCATAAGGGACCGGAAGAGGACTACGTCCGTGGCGAGGAAATCGCCATCGATATGTTCGGAAACGACTTCGGACCCGTGATCAAGGCTCACAGGATCACAGTTGAGCAGATGGCGATGTTGGAACCGGCGCTCGTGGAGACCTTTGCGGCTACGCTGGTGCAGTCCATCAAAGACATGAAGGATGAAGCCGTTCGAAGGGGTGTTCCCGAAGAAGCTGCCAACGCATTCCTGATGGGTCACCTGCGAACCATTTTGGCAATTGTCTTTGGCTACGCAGGCTTTCCTTTCTCCGACGGGGCACTTTTGGCCGTCAAGAAAGCTCGCCAACGGATTTTCCTGCCCGACTGGAAGGAAAACGTGATGAACGCTAAGAACATTCGAAGAAGCGTGGCCGAGATAACGGACAGTCTGGGGAAATAGAAGTCTTACTGTCCCTGAAGAACCAGCACCATATCGGCATCCTCGGGTGGCGTGATGATCAGCAAAGCTTCCGGCTTCAGCGTCTGCTCCGGCAAAGTCCGGTGCTCGATATTCCAGGAAATCTAAATCGGCACGGGAACATGGCTGACGAGGTCACCGATGATTGCCTCGGATTCTTCGCTCCGATGCAGGGGTGATGAGTACTTTGAACTTACCAGGATCCGGTGAGCCAACACCGCTACAGCGAGAGCCTTGATGTCATCCGGGACACAGTAATCCCGCCCCCTCAGCAGGGCCAGAGCCTGCGCCGACCGATAAAGCGCCATAGCACCCCTTGGACTGACTCCGAGGTCAAGATACTCACTCTCCCTGGTTCCCTTGACGATAGCCATGAGATAGTCAAGCAAAATCTCCTCGACCTTGACCTGTTCAACCACCTTCTGTAACTCGAGGATCTCTTCTCCTCCCAGGACCGGTTGCAGTTTCTCTGCAGACTGGTAATTGATGCCGGTCTTGAGAATATCCTTCTCATCTTCCTCACTCGGGTATCCCATTCTGATCCTCATCAGAAAACGGTCCAGCTGAGATTCCGGCAGAGGGTAAGTACCGTGGTGCTCAATCGGATTCTGCGTCGCGATTACGACAAAGGGTTGCGGCAGTGAATAGGTTTGATCCTCGGCCGAGATATTCCCTTCGCTCATCGCCTCGAGCAGTGCACTCTGAGTCTTCGGAGTGGTTCGGTTGATCTCATCCGCCAACACGACATTGGCAAACAGAGGACCTTTTCTGAATTCAAATTGACCCGTGGCCTGGCTGAAGATGGACACCCCTGTCAGATCCGAAGGCATAAGGTCGCTCGTAAACTGAATTCTGTGAAACGTACAGTCAAAGGACCGAGCCAGAGCATAGGCCAAGGTCGTCTTTCCAACACCTGGAACATCTTCGATCAGCAAGTGCCCATGGGCCAGAAGCGTCACGATGGCCAGTTCAATTACTTCCGGTTTACCTCTGATGACCTGTCCGACCGATTCTTGTAAGGATCGGACTCTCTGAGCAGCAGCCGAAACATCCAGCCCTTCTTCTGATTGGATTTCGTTCAAAACTTCCTCCGATCTGCTCGTCAAACTCGTTCAGCCTCAGTTGAACAGTTCCGTCTGAGGACCGTCAGACGGAGAGGCCATAAAGTGGTCATAAGCCAGACGAGTCACTGTCCTACCTCGGGGGGTTCGATTCAGGAACCCTATCTGAATCAGGTACGGCTCATAAATGTCTTCAATCGCATCCTTTTCTTCACTGATTGCAGCCGAGATCGTGCTGAGGCCTACGGGACCACCGTCAAACTTCTCGATGATGGTCAGCAGAAGTTTTCGGTCGATTTCGTCAAAGCCGAATTGATCCACGTTCATCATTTCCAGTCCCAGACACGCAACTTCCGGCGTAATGACTCCGTCCGCACGGACCTGAGCGTAATCTCTCACCCGTCGCAGCAAACGATTGGCAATACGGGGCGTCCCCCGACTTCGCCGACCAATTTCAACTGCCCCCACAGCTTCAATTGAAACTTCGAGGATATCGGCCGAACGATTCACTATCGAGGTAAGGCTTTCGACATCATAAAAATCGAGACGCTGGATAATGCCGAAGCGTGATCTCAGGGGAGACGTCAAAAGGCCTGTGCGCGTTGTTGCGCCAATCAGCGTGAAGTTAGGGACATCAATCTTGATGGAGCGCGCCCCAGGACCTTCGCCGATGATTATGTCGATCTGGAAATCCTCCATCGCTGGGTAAAGAATCTCTTCCACCGCCGGGTGCAACCGATGGATCTCGTCAATGAAGAGGACGTCGTTCTCTTCAAGGTTGGTAAGGATGGCTGCCAGATCTCCTCGCTTTTCAATCGCAGGGCCTGAAGTCGACCTGAAACTAACACCCATCTCATTGGCGACGATCTGAGCGAGCGTCGTTTTGCCAAGCCCCGGAGGACCGAAGAGCAGGACATGATCCAGGGCTTCGGATCGCCCCCTTGCCGCTTCAATTCCAATGGCCAGGTTCTCCTTTACATGGTGCTGGCCGATAAACTCGCCTAACTGACGAGGCCGCAGACTATTCTCAAAAACAACCTCGTCATCCCGATGGGACGGATCCATCACTCTTTCTTGACTCATATCAGCCAGATAACTCCTGTAAGGACTTCTTGAGGAGCGTTTCAAAGCGATCGATCTCGCCTTTTCTTAAGACCCTCGAAACCACTGTCTCTGCCTTATGCTTAGGATATCCCAAATTCACTAGTGCAGAAATCACATCTCTCTGAGCTGAACTCGTGATACCAAGCCGAGTTCCTGGCTGAAATTCCGGGAAAAGTGCTGAAATCCGATCCTTGAGCTCAAGAGCGATTCGCTCAGCAGTCTTCTTCCCTACACCGGGAATACTCGATAATCGGACAATATCAGCGGCGGCAACCGCAGCGATCAAATCATCCACCGGGAGACCGGAAAGAATGGCGATCCCAAGCTTCGGCCCGATTCCAGAAATCTGAATCAACCGAAGGAACAGTTGCTTTTCCTTCTCAGTTCTAAACCCGTACAGACTCAGGGTATCCTCACGGACATGGGTGTAGATCAGCAGGTCAGCGCTATCCCCGGCTTCTCCCAATTCATAGTAGGTAGAAAAAGGGATCAACACCTCATATCCGACTCCCTGCACATCGACAATCAACCGGTCGGCGGATTTGGAACACAATACTCCCTTTAAACGAGCAATCATGCAGACTGGATTATAGTGGAGAACTCCGTCTTTTGGGGGGCTCGCGTCTTGGGTCTTGGGGCTTGGGGCTTGGGACAGAGGGTGCCAGGGTTTGGAAGTGGAGGCTCGTGGTTCCAAAGCTACGACCCCACACCCCACCTCCTGTACCCTGTTCAAGACAGGCAAGGATGCCTTTCCCACGGTCCCAGGCCTCCGGACCCAAGAGACAACCTGGAAGGTTATCCTCCGCCAAGACGCAAAAAAGCCAAGTTCGCTGAGGGTTTAAAGAACAAAAGACAAGCCCGCGCTGAAACAGCCAAACTTCCCTTTGCGCTCTCTGCGAACTTTGCGTGAAACACCTTGGCGCCTTGGCGTGAGGCCATTCTCGATTTACAATTCGTGCTTCGTGCTTCGGATTTCGTGCTTCCTACCTCGGCGTTGCATCAGGGAGCCCGCCATCCACAGGTATAGTTACGCCGGAGGTTGGTGTCCGTCGAGTTACAAAGAAGAGAACGGCATTGGAGACATGTTCAGCGGTCACCGTGCTCTTCAGCAGGTTACGGGTCCAATAGTATTCCCGCAGGGACTTTTCATCCAACCCCCTAGCCTTCATCCGGCCAGGACCCACTTCCGCCCAAAGCCCTGACTTTCTATCGTCATCCCCGAAAACAGCATCCGGTGCCACCATGTTCACCCGCACACCGATTTCGGCCAATTCCAAACTGGCAATCCTTGCCAACTGATGCGCACCTGCCTTTGTCGCACTGTAAGCCCCAAATTGGGCACCGGGCGCAAACACGTTCTTCGTCGAGATTAAAACAATATCTCCACCGATCCCCTGACGTCTGAAACGTCGGCCTGCCTCCGAGAGCATCAGGAGGGTCCCCTCGATGTTGACTCGTTCCAGACCGCGGAATGCTTCCAACTCCATCTCTTCCAGTGAGGATACGAGAGCAATTCCGGCATTAACGATCAACAAATCAACCCCACCCCACTCAGAGGCAACCGAATTGAAGCCCTCCGAAACCGATTCCCGGTCAGTGACATCGATTGCGACACCGATGACCCGAGGACCGAACTGATCACTAAGCTGCTCCACCAGACTGTCCAATCGCGTGCCGGGAAGATCGGTAACAGCAACATGGCAGCCCTGCTCGAGAAGTCCTTTGCAGATCCCGGCACCGATCGCTCCCGCAGCCCCTGTCACGATCGCAACCTGGCGGCGCAACAGAGGCTCATCCTGTCGCAATTTCGCGTGCTGGAGTCCTCGGTATTCCATCAAGAAGAGTTCACCCTCCGACATCCCGCGGTACACTCCGCCACGCCCGATTTTGGCCTTTATATCCAGGGTGTGGGCCGTAACATCCGCACAGATCTTGGCTTCATGGATATCCTTCCCCGAACAGATGACGCCCAGTCCCGGCATCATGACTACTCGAGGAGCAGAATCGAACGTCTTCAGCCCTTTCTCGCCAGAATCACTGTTGCGCTTCACATAGGCTTCATAGTCGGTTCGGTATCTCACCACACTTTCTCGAAGTTGACTCTCCACCCGCGACAGGTCACCCCAGTCAGGCGCATCAATCCAGAGCGGATATGATTTTGTCCGAATCAGGTGATCCGAGGTGAGGGGCGGAGTCAGCGCCAACTCCCTGCCTGTATCGGAGTCGACAAAATCGAGAGCCCGACGGCTGATAAGCGGCTTCAGAATCAAGGGAAGGTAGGGGCGGTCCAGGTTGCCGGAAGGTTCAGCAAGCAGCCCTCGCAGGGTTGGGGCCACCGTGTTCCACCGTTCCTTTGCTTTGTCAATCTCAGTTGAGACTGCAACTTGAAAGGGAGAGGCAAGCCTTTGCGCCAGATACTCTTCGGCTCGAGTCACCAACTGAATGGTCGTCTCGTATGCTTCTCTAGCCGTTTCGCCCCACGTCACCAGCCCATGCAACATCCAGACAGCAGCCTTCGCGTCCGGAACCTCCTCCACCGCCTCTGCTGTTGCCCGGGCAAGCTCGAAACCGGGCTTCACATAGTCGATGATGACAACCTCGTCACCGAATGCCGCTTTGACCAGTTCCTTTCCCTCAACCTGATTTGTAAGGCCCAGGATCGCATCAGCATGAGTATGATCGATGAACTTGGCCGGCAAAAAAGCGTGAACCAGCGTCTCAATTGACGGGTTTGGGGACCGGTAGTCAAGAAGACGTGATCTGATCTCCTTCACCATGACATCGTCGTTCAACTCCCGAAGCTTTCGCAGCTGCTGGAGATAATTGAGTTCCAGGCCGGCATGGCCTTCCGGCTCGATCGTAGCAAGGTCATGCCCCGAAGCTTTGACGAATATGGCAGGGACCGCATCACCCAGTAAATTCGTGGTTGAAGTCTTAACAGAGGTGTTACCACCACCGTGCAGAACCAGGTTCGAATCAGCCCCAAGCAGCCGCGCCGAGTAAGTGCGCAGTGCCAGGTCCTCGCCCCACTCGGATCCGTATCTGGACAGGAATTGATCAGCCTCTTCTTGCGACCATCTGCTCTGCATGGCTCAAGCCTCCAGGTTCTGTTACCCAAACGAAATGGAACGCAAAACTAAGCCCCCGGTCTCTGAGATCCCGGGGCTCCGTATGCAACGAAATGGATGCCGGGAGCGGAAGATAAGATTCCAGCTTGTCCTGACGGCCTGGAAGGCCATCTTCCTCCCGGGGGAAAGCGAGGTGTTTTTGCGGCTTTGGTTGAAAATAACCATCATTTTCATACGGAGCCGGGCCCTTTCAGGGTCCGGGCATCGTGGTCTCTCGTTTGGGTAACAGGCCCTCTAAAAGGGGGTCTGGTTATGGGTCCTTCTGCGCTCAGCTCTTGCGAAAGTGCTCAAGCATGTATCTGGCATTCTCAGCTGGGGCTTTGCCGTCAAACACGGCACTTCCGGTTACGACCAGATCAGCCCCGCATTTGGCAACCTCGCCGATATTGGCTTTTGTGATCCCCCCGTCAACTCCGACAAGGACATCGCGCCCCGCCTTTGCAGCCAACTCCTTAACCTGTTCAACGCGGGCGAAGGTTGCAGGAACAAAGGACTGTCCTCCCCAACCCGGATTGATGGCAACCAGAGTAACCATTTCCAACTCATCAAGTAGCGGTTCAATGGTGGAAACAGGAGTCCCTGGATTCAAAGCAACTCCTCTCACAATTCCCCTTGCGGGATCATTCACATTTGTCGATAAAGCGAGTTGCTGAAAGACTCTGTGAATGTGAACACACGACTCCACATGCACTGTCACTATGTCGGCACCCGCCGCAATGAATGCATCAAGCTTATCGAGGGGGTCCTGGATCATGAGGTGGACATCTTTCAACAGTTCCGTCTTAACCCCTTTGACGTAAGGAGGCCCGACCGTCATCATCGGGACAAAGCAGCCATCCATCACGTCAAAATGGAGTATCTGAACGTCCGTGCCCGCCAACTGGTCAAGCTCAGCTTCCAAGCGCATCAGATCGGCGGTCAGTACCCCCACGCTAATCGTCGGGCACTGTTCCTTAAGGATCTCGAGAACGGTGTGTCCACTCATCACTTTAACCGGCTTCGTTCTTCAGCGTTTCGTACAACTCAAGCGCGTGCTCCGGCTTCATCAACTCGTGCACAACCTTTCGAATCGCCTGGAGCATGGCAACCGGGGCATCCGATTGAAAAATGTTGCGTCCCATATCGACACCAGCGGCTCCGTCGCTAATGGCATTGTGAGCCATTCTCAGTGCGTCGAGTTCGGGCAACTTCTTCCCTCCTGCCATCACGAGAGGCACGGGAGAAGATGCGGCAACAGTTTCAAAACCTGGAACGTAGTAGGTCTTAACGAAATGGGCGCCAAGTTCTGCGCACATCCGGCAAGCTAAACGAAAGTACTGAGCATCCCTCTTCATCTCCTTGCCAACAGCTGTTACAGCAAAAACAGGGATCCCGTAGCGATTGCCAATATCGACCAGCCGGGTCATATTGTGAATCGACTGGGTCTCGTACTCGCCTCCGATGAACACCTGGACAGCCATGGCAGAGACATTGAGCCGGATTGCGTCTTCGATGTCGACCGCAATCTGCTCATTGGACAACTCCTTGAGTATGCTGGGCCCGCCACTGACTCTCAGCACCACACCTCGCCCGTACGTGGACGGAATCGTCGTCCTGAGGATGCCGCGTGTCAGCATGAGTGCATCGCAATAAGGCACGATGGGAACGATGTTAACGTCCACTCTTTCCAGGCCCGTCGTCGGGCCCATGAAATACCCATGGTCTATTGCCAGCATCACGGTTCGACCGGATTCAGCATTGAAAATCCTGGAAAACCGATTCTGAAAACCCCACCCCAGCGAATTGGCACCCCGAAGGAAAAACGGCTTACTCTCGACGGGGACATCCAGATAGAAATCCTTGGCTTCAGTAATCTTGTCAGCGTCTGCCATACTGTGACTCCTTAATTATTTTGAAGATTAGACAAGTGCCATAGCCTGCGTCTCACAGAAGCCGCCAGTGGAGGCAGCAGATGCCTTTCCCCCTGAGGCGTGGCATCCACCTTGACTGCAGTGAGCAATGCCGGCTAAGCGGTCGGATGATAACAGCAGGGAGGAGGGATTTCAACCCGCCCAACTGTCGTAGAACAACACCGAAAGGTAGATGTGATGGGACTTTCATTCAAAACCTAACACATTTACCAAAGGCGCCGAAATGGTGGGCCGAGTCGTCCCCCTTCTGACGTCTCGACATCCTGCTATAATTCCTTCTTCAAGTGGGGATCGACTTCGACAAATTCAAAGATGAGTGTGGTGTTTTCGGCATAGCCGGTCACGTCGATGCCTCGAGACACGCTTATCTTGGGCTTTATGGCCTTCAACACCGCGGACAGGAGTCGGCTGGAATCGTGAGTAGCGATGGTGTCCAGCTGTATCGCGAGCGGGGGATGGGCTATGTCGCTGATGTCTTCAGCCCTGAAACACTGGAGCGACTGGTCGGAACCTTTGCCCTCGGTCACGTGCGTTACTCAACCTACGGGGAGAGCACCAGTGCGAACGCACAACCTATCCTCACGACATCGTGGCGTGGGCCAATTGCCATTGCCCACAACGGAAACCTTGTTAATGCCGGCCAACTTCGGCACCAACTGGAAGCTGACGGCGCCATCTTCCAATCTACGTCCGATACAGAAGTGGTCCTCCACCTTCTGGCACGCTCGTCCAAAGAGGATCTCGACGCCGCTCTCCTGGATGTTCTGCGGTTTGTCCGCGGAGCCTTTTCTTTGCTCATACTGACACCCACACGGCTTTACGCAATCCGGGATCCATATGGTGTCAGGCCACTTTGTCTCGGTCAGATGAACGGCGCCCACGTTGTGGCTTCGGAAACCTGCGCCTTCGATCTGATCGGTGCTAAGTACATCAGGGATGTGGCTCCTGGTGAGATCTTAAGTATTGGGAAGGACGGGCTTCGCTCGTTCAGTCTGGGCTCGTCCCCAAGGCGAGCACACTGCATTTTCGAACACGTGTACTTCAGCCGGCCCGACAGCCTCGTTTTCGAACGGAGCGTCCACAAAAGCCGCCACGAAATGGGACGTGAGTTGGCACGCGAGTGCCCGGTTGCCGCAGATGTAGTTGTCCCTGTCCCGGACTCCGGCGTTACCGCGGCAATCGGATATGCGGAAGCGTCGGGCATCCCCTTCGATTTCGGCTTAATCCGGAACCATTACGTGGGCAGGACCTTTATTGAACCCAGGCAGTCGATTCGACACTTTGGCGTCAAAGTGAAATTGAACCCAGTTAAGGGAATCTTAAAAGGGAAACGGGTTGTTCTGATCGACGATTCCATCATCCGTGGTACCACAAGTCGAAAGATTGTCGAGATGGTCCGCAATGCAGGAGCAAAAGAGGTCCACCTTCGAATCAGCTCCCCTCCTACCGTGGGACCCTGCTATTACGGAATTGATACGCCGACTTCCTCCGAGTTGATTGCCAACAATAGGACTATTCGCCAGATAGAAGAATTCACTACTGCTGATAGTCTTGGCTACTTGTCGCTTGAAGGCCTTCGAAAGGCCGTAGACGCAGACACTCACTTCTGTAGCGCTTGCTTTGACCAGCAATACCCAATTCCCCTGCAGACCGATTCCGTTCAGAGAGAACTCTTCGAAAATGGTGCCGAAACCGACACGATGGTAGAGAAAGCTCTATAGGAATCTGCTGCTCAAACCGTAACCAATATTCCCTCGCCTTCGAGTCCTTGCCAGTTCTCTGGAGCCGTACTAACATGACGACACAATTGATTCCGAGGGAAGGAGTAATGCCTAGTGGCGAATGAAGAGCGGCGGGGGCAGGGCCTCACCTACCGAGACGCAGGCGTTGACATCGACAAGGCGAACGAAGCGAAACAGAGGATCAAGGAACTGGCCCGCTCAACCTTCAACCGCAACGTTCTCAGCGAAATCGGGGCTTTTGCGGGACAGTATCGCCTTGATCTCTCCAGTTATTCCAAGCCTGTCCTGGTGTCGAGCGCCGACGGTGTCGGAACAAAGCTGAAAATCGCTTTTCTGACCGGCATTCACGATACGGTGGGGATCGACATCGTCTCTCACTGCACGAATGACATTCTCGTCCAGGGTGCCTTGCCGATGTTCTTCCTGGACTACATAGCAACAGGGACCCTTGAACCTCACGTCGTTGCAAAGATAGTAGAAGGTCTGGCAGAGGGTTGCAGAAAGTCGGAGTGTGTCCTTCTGGGTGGCGAGACAGCGGAGATGCCCGATTTCTACAGAGCCGGTGAATACGATCTCGCCGGCTTTATCGTGGGAATCGCGGATGAGGAGGGACTTTACAACCCCTCGCTTGTCACAGAGGGTGATCGACTGATTGGACTGCCTTCCTCGGGTTTACACACCAACGGATACTCACTCGTTCGCAAACTGGTTTTTGAGCAAGAACGGATGAAAGTTGAGACCTATGTGGACGAACTCGAGAAGACGATCGGCGAAGAACTCCTGGTCCCTCATCGAAACTACCTGAGAACCGTCAAGAGCCTCATCCTGGACGGCAAGCTGAGTGGCATTGCGCATATAACCGGAGGAGGGATCACCGAGAACCTCGACCGGGTGCTTCCTTCCGGGCTCGACGCCAGGGTGGAACTGGGAACCTGGGAGCCCCTTCCGATTTTCCGTTTCATACAGGAACGCGGTCGGGTCTCAAAGAAAGAAATGCTCCGGACTTTCAACATGGGGATCGGCCTCGTTCTGGTCGTTCCGGAAAAACTTGTGGGACAGGTGGAAGAAGACCTCCTTTCGAGATCGGAGAAGTTCTTCCACATCGGTTCGGTTATTAAAGGCACTGGAAAGGTCATATACAAATGAAAAGAGTCGCCATCCTTTTGAGCGGAAGAGGTTCCAACTTTCTGGCTCTTTCTGATGCAGTCGAACGGGGGGAGGTCCCGGCCAACATCGTACTTGTCATTTCCAATATAGAAAGTGCACCCGGACTCCAGCACGCGAGAGATCGTGGCTACAAGGCTTTGTTCATTCCATCCAAAGGTCGCGACCGGGAGGAGTTTGACCGTGAGGTGGTAGGCGAACTCCAGAAAGAGCGTGTCGACGTGATCTGTCTGGCTGGGTTCATGAGACTTCTGAGCTCGTATTTTGTCAGCCAGTACCCGATCCGGATCATCAACATCCATCCGTCACTCCTGCCGGCATTTCCCGGACTTGAAAGCCAGAAACAGGCACTGGAATGGGGCGTCAAGGCGACCGGCTGCACAGTTCACTTCGTCGATGAAGAGCTCGATCATGGCCCTATCATTGTCCAACGAACCGTACCTGTGTTGGACAACGACGATGCGGAAACCCTTTCCCACCGTATACTGGAGCAAGAACACAAAGCCTATCCGGAAGCCTTGAAGCTGATCTGTGAGGATAGGATCAAGATCCAGGGCCGGAGAGCTCGGATTGTTGAGGGCTGAGGAGATGTCTTGGGTCTTGGGTCTTGTAAGGATTATCCCAGGTTTTGTAAGCGTGTTGTCAAGTCAGATCAGAATTCATTTCGGACCTGCGAGTCTCTGGGAACTGACGAATCGAATTCTTGGTGCTCTTAGGGCCTTGGTGGTAAATCACCCAGCTACGGAGAACATTTCCCGAGAACTGGACGGCGCGTTACACTTATACGAATATGACCCGATCCACTTTTGATAATTCTCAAATCGAGTTGGTGGAAGTCTGTCAAGCTAGCGGCGAAACCAACGCCCAGATAATCCGATCACTCTTTGAAAGTTACGGTATCGAATCCTTGATTGAAGGGGAATCACTCCGACTGACTCACGGTTTCACCATTAACAACCTTGGGCTCGTCCGAATCCTGGTAAGAGTCGAAGACGCTGAACGTGCCCGTGAACTCCTTACCGAGGAGGTCCAGGAAGACTGGGTGGAGGAATAGAGGGGTCGGTGCCGGCCCCTCGTGTTTCAGGGGCAGACAGAATAGACGCAAGTGATAAGATCACAGAAATCTGACCGGCATCAGCATTGACTCATGCGACTAAGTGACATCCAGAATCCATTAGCGCCGCTCTTCAAGCTGAAGGGAGCCGAGAGGCGTGCTGCAGTGCTGCTTGCCTGCTATTTTTTTGTGGCGCTGACCTCTGTCCTGATGGTCAAGTCGCTTCAAAATGCCATCTATTTGGCTAACCGGGGATTCGACTGGCAACTTCCGGCTCTTTACATTGCCCTGGCTCTTCTCTCAGGACCGATTGTCATTCTCTACCGGTACCTGGCAGGCAAGTATTCCCAACTCGTGATAACGGCCTCGACGCTCCTTTCGATGGCACTCGGCTTAGCCGCATTCTGGGTTTTCAGGGAGCGGGCCGGAGATTGGATTTATTCAGCCTTTTACGTCTGGGGGGCAATCTTCAGTGTCCTGATACCGACGCAGGGCTGGATAACCTCCTATCAGCTTTTCACACCTCGAACAGCGAAACGCGTATTCGTGGTCCTTGGTACAGGGGGAATCCTGGGTGGAGTCTTTGGCGGCTACTACACCGCCCTGCTGGCCCCTTGGCTGGGAACTTCCAGCTTGTTCATTCATGTCCTGCTGCTGCTGGCCTTATTGCAGATTCTGTTATGTGCGGTGTGCCGGCTGAGCAGTAGCGTCACCAGGGAACGCCCTCCCAAAGTTACTGCGGTCGAGACGAGCGGCGAGCGGCCTCAAGCAGTTCGTGCTGCCTTTCAGTCACGCCACCTGCAGTACTTGACAGGACTGATCATCCTGACAGGCCTCGTCAGCACGATCATCGACCTTCAATTCAAGTGGTCCCTTAATGCCGAGTACCGTGGCTCGGAGGCCGAGATCGCCCAGTTCATTGGGGCTTTTCTCGGGACCACCTATGTGATTTCTGCCATCGTTCAGCTGGTGGCAACGAGCCACATCCTCCGTCGGTTCGGCCTGGGTGTCGGACTGATGATTCTCCCCGCGGGGCTGATGGCGGGTTCGCTGGGCATTCTCGCATTCGCCAACTTCTGGTCAGTGGTAGTTGCAAAGGCCATCGACGGTTCTTTGAGATCGTCTATTGAACAAACCAGTGTCGAATTACTCTACGTCCCCGTATCGGAACAACAGAGCATTCCTTTGAAAAGCTTCCTGGAACTCGTGGCTCTCCGATTCGGGGATGGCCTGGGTGCGGCCATCTACCTGCTCATCAGTTTCTTCGTGATCACCCCGATCCAGTTGATTGGTCTCTTCGTTTTTCTGGCGGCGGCCGTCTGGCTGTTTGTCGCCAGGCAGATGGGCGAGGAATATGCGCAGATGCTGCGAAGAAGCTTGGAGTTAGTGGGTTCAAGGGTGGTCCAACGGGCTTTGGACTTCGAAGAGGCTGTTGCCGAAAACACTCCTTTCCGAGCCTTGAAGAGCGAGAATCCGGACAAGATACACTTTGCTCTGCAGCAGCTTCGAGTGCAGGAAGATGATCGGGAAGTGGACCAACTGTCCACCTCCGAGTTGAGCGGCGAATGGATTTCTGTTGACGTCTCCGGTACCTATGAGGCATCTTCAGCTCCCCCACGGTGGCTTGCTTTCCTGGAACCTTTTCTGGACCACGAAGACCCTCGAGTGGCCTCAGTCGCTCTGCATCTTATGATTCACTACGATGTGAAAGGCTATCGCGACAGGTTGGCACGAGAGTTACGATCCGAACGGATTCCCGACATCAGACTCCTGACCTTCCTGAAAGACTATGCGGAGGATCCAGGTGACCTTGTCGAGCAGCGTCTTGCCATAAAATGGAGTAAGCACGCCACACCCGAACAAGCTGTCGCACTCGCGCCAGTGCTGGCTACTACAAGAAACCCTGCATATCTTCCCGTATTGCGCGCGTGGGTCTCGAGCCCGAGTCGCCCGTTACGCAGGGCAGCGATCCGGGCGCTGGGACAGTTCACAGAACCGGAAGACCTGGATCTGATTCTGGAACATTTGTCGCAGAACTGGAGTCGCCGAGCCGCTCGCAAGGCGCTTTCCCACTACGGAGAGCCGCTGGTGACCAGACTGCTTGCACTACTCAGGGATCCTAAGGCAGATATTGCTATCAAACGTGAGATCCCGCATTTGCTTACGCAACTCGACACCAGTTCAGCCAGGGGACTGCTCGTCGCTTCACTCTATACGCATGATGCTGTGGTCGCCTATAGAGCGGTGCTCGGTTTGAACCGGATTCGAGACCTCCAGGACCTGTCCTATACTCAGGATTCCTTTATTCCCCTGCTTCAGATTTGGGCCAATGAGTATTCCGGGCTGCTCAACATCGACACTCTTCTACATACACAAAAGACTCCAGCCGCGAGACTCTTGCAGAAAGCGATCAAGGAGAGGCTGAACTGGAGTATCGAGAAGATCTTCCGGGGGCTGAACCTCTTCCTTCCTCACGGAGACGCCTATTTTTCTTACCTGGGCTTCACCAGTAGCCGGCAGGAACTGCGTGAAAACGCCATCGAGTTGATCGACTCGCGCATTAAGGGGGAGCTCCGGCACACTCTTCTACCAATCTTCGCGGAGTTACATCCTTTTGACGTTGTGCGAAAGGGCCGCGAGATTTTCAAACTCCCGTCGGACCCTCAACAAGCCCTCTCCGAAGCCTTCTTCCACGGCGATCCCTGGTTAAAATGCTGCACAATCGCCGTCGTACTCGAAGAAAGAATGGAGGACTTGAAAAGCTTGGTCACACAAGCCTGTGATGATATTAATCCGTTAGTCCAGGAAACCGCCAGGTGGGCTGTCGATCGATGGGGTGAGGATCAGTTACCATCTTAACGGACACGAGATAATATGCTGAACGTTATTGAGAAAGTTCTGGTGCTGCAGGATCTGGATCTTTTTCGGTTTGCCTACTCCGAGCATCTCGCCCTACTGGCTTCGATTTGCCGCGAGACCGAAGTGGGAAACGAGATAATTCTGTTTCGGGAAGGAGAGGACTGCAAACGGTTCCATCTTCTTATCAGTGGTGAAGTGGCGTTGGAGACCGGAGGGGAAGTAACTGAATCTGTCAAGCAAGGGGGACTTGATACATGGTCCTTTTTCTCTGAGAGTCCTTACTCATGTACCGCGAGGGCAGTGACCGAGTGCAAGTTGTTGACCGTATCGTTCGAAGAGATGGCTGACCTGCTCACGGCTGAGCCCGAATTCTGCTGGGCAGTGCTCAAATACCTGGCCCGTCTCGGCCGGGAAAAGTGAAAGAACTACCTCTCGAGATCGAATAGAACGGTGTCTTGTCCACGTTTCTCGATAAGTGTCTGCACGTGATCGATCAGCTTCTGCTTTCGTTTCAGAAGCGTCTTCATTTCAAAGGTATCGAGGTATTCGCCCAGACGTTCCTTGATGACAGTATCTTCAAGGTTCCTTAGTTTCTCCCAGACGCTGCGCTCGCAAAGAATAATCGTAGACCCGTTTCTGAGTTCCGAAACCGGACGGAAAGCTCGAGTGTGATCAATCAGCCAGAGATCCCAATCCCGATCAATCAGGATGTTTCCAGTGTTACGGTCATCGTTAAAGAGAAGATTGTCAAACAAATACATGATCTGGTACTGAAGCATCCAAAAACGAGGCGAAGGCGGAACGACGCCGTTCTTTTTCCGGCTCTTCTCAGTCATTGCCTCTTCAACCCAAGCCTGAAGAGACCCCTTCTTTCCTTTGATCTCTCGCGCGACTACGGGCGGAATATTGTCTAACCCGACCAGAAGCCCCATTTCATAGGCAGCAATCTCGAAGAAGCACGAATCTCTGAAATTGAGCTTGATTCCATCCTTGCTTTTCCATTTTCGTTTGAAGATATCCACATCTCTGAAGACAGCGTTCATCCGGACGCCATCCTTCTCGAGAAGTACCTTTTGCGGCTTGGTAACACCGTCGGGGATGGTCTTCATCGAAACCACCTCAGCGGTCCTGAGAAACTCGAGGATTTCGGAATCGTTCTCAAAAGGCAGCAGATTCCCGTCGGGGCCAAGCCAACTCCTCTGAAAACCCTCGGACACCTCCGGTTCTTGTTCACGTGGCTCAGAAGACTGGGCCGCAGAGGGAACGCCCATCCAGAGAAGACAGCTTACAAGGAGCATAGCTTTGGTTGACGCGGCGAGAATACGGGGAGGTCTACCGGCCCGGATCTGACACCTCACCAGGGAATCCAAAGAGTTTGGGATCGCGATTTGAAACACACTCAAGACATCTCCTCCAAACAACAGCGGGACCCCTCTTTCAGAAATCCG
>JAUVSF010000667.1 GCA_030597245.1 Acidobacteriota bacterium | reverse complement strand
GTAACTGTCGCCTGCTCAAATTTGTCCCCGGTTGTGTCCCAGTGTGAAAAGGAGAATCTATTGCGGAGCGTCCCAGGAGTGGGGCCCCAACTTGCCCTTTCGCTGCTGGCGTACCTTCCAGAACTGGGAACTCTGGACCGCAAGCGTATTGCCGCCCTGGTGGGCGTGGCCCCGTTCAACCGGGACAGCGGTCTCTTTCGAGGCCGACGGAAAGTATGGGGCGGACGAACGCGAGTGCGAACCGCCTTGTACATGGCCACCCTCGTGGCCAGCCGCCATAACCCAGTGATCCAGGCATTCTATCAACGCCTGCTGGCCGCCGGCAAGCCCAAGAAGGTAGCGCTCACCGCCTGCATGCGCAAGCTGCTTACCATACTCAATGCTATCCTCAAGAACTCCACTCCCTGGCGGGCTGCGATCCCGCAGATCACGGGGCCTTGCTCTTGACTTTCAAGACAGTTGCTTTTTCATTGGAAGCTAGTTGGCAATTTACAGTATGATTCATAAAAGGAACCCTTGTCACTGTATCGCTTCCCTAAGTAGTTCAATTGTGGTGTACGCTTAGACGCAATCCTAAGCGCTCCAATCCCTTAATTCACTTTGTTAAGAAAATTCACATCTTGGCTATTTAGCAACTCGGATAGTTGAGTAGAGCATAACCCCGTTTTCATCGTAGAAAGTGAACTCACATGTTTCACGACCATTTCCATCATCAGGGCTGACGGTCACTTTCAAGAATCCACCTGAAGCTTCTGGATCAGTAAATAGCTGGTCTATTAGTGCCTCAGGATCGGTGGAGTTCGATTCACCCGGGGCAACCCCGAGTCGAGAGTTTGCATTGACCAGAGCTCCGCAGCTGAACTCTTCAAACCCGTCCGCACGAACGGAGTGATATTTCCAGTGTCTGTCACCACAAATGATATAGAAGTTCTTCTCTAGAAACCCGTTTTCTCCAAGCCACGTGAAGAAAGCCTCTCCCTCGTACTTGAAGCCTTCAGGATTGGTTTGGTTATCTCTCCTGTACTCATCCTGACATGGTGCCGGCCAGGCGTTGATTCTCTCGTCGGGTCCGATCATAGGGGTTGGGGATATTAGGAGCTTAAATGTCGCATCGCTCTCTAGAAGGGTCTGCTTGAGCCATTCCCTCTGCGTCTCTCCCCACAAGGTCTTGGCCGGCCCGTCCTCCATCATGTTTGGGCTGCGATAGTCCCTTCCTTCCACCAGCCATATCTGCAGCATCTTGTTGATTCGATGCGTACGGTATGTTACCGGCTCAGTTTCCTCGGGACCGACCACCGGGAGCTGTTCCAGGAACGTCTGGATTCCCAGTTCAGCTGATGGTTCCTCATCTTCACAATATGCATCGGCGTCGTTGTAACGGAAGTCGTGATCGTCTTTCTCCCAATATGTCGGTACCTGTGAGAACAGGCTCACGAAGCGTGGTTGAACGAACTGTTGGTGCCACACGTTTCGCAACTCGGATTGCGTTCTATTAGGGATAGGATAACCATCATAGTATACATTGTCTCCAGTCCCGACAAAGAAATCAGGGCCCATCCCCAGGATCGTCTCCAGAGCCGGGTATCCAAGTTCTTTGTTTTCCGGTCCCTCATAGTGATGAAACACGAAGTAGATCATCCCCGTCACTACTATAAAAGAGGTCTCTCGCGCGACGTCCGGGCTGTCGAGGGTTCTGAACGTACAGGTCTGCCCTGTTGCCAGTGAGTCTGTGTTAGTGCCGTACAGCAGACGGTAGTAGTAGCGTGTTCCAGGTTTGAGATCGGTTACCTTCGCTCTAACTATAAAATCATTTCCAGATTTTGCGATGAGCCATTTGGTCAGTTGAGAGTCATGAAAATCGGAAGCAGTCGAGATCTCGAAGCGAGCGACTCCAGCGACCCCCAAGAGCGGGTCGTCTTTGAGCGTCAAACGTGACTGAAGGATTGCGCTCCTGCTGGTGACTTCGCCAGCCATCTCGCCCTGACCGTGATCAATACCGCCCCCGTCTTCATCAGCCGTTTCAGTTGGTATGGGGGTCTGCAGAGGCGCAGAAGTCGGCGTAGCCGTTTCGTCCTCACCACATCCGATACCAATGATAAGTGCCAGTATGAGTAACGAAGCCAATACCTTTGCCAATTTGCCCATAATACCTTGTCAATCTGTTAGTTACCATGACCCTGGCGGCGGATCCGCATCTATCATTATCAGAGATTCTATGCCGATGAAGCTGGCAGTGCTCTCGATCTTAAGCGGAGCAATAGACCTGCCGTTGTTAGACCAGTACTCGACGCGGGTAGAGCCAACACCGCCGCCCCCAGGTGTGCTGTTGTCTGTGTCGACCAGCGTATGGACGACCTTGAAACACTCGTAATTCACATCAGCGGCGACAACAACCGCATCATCCGCAACCACTTCTGCGTGGTAAGTGTCAGTCCAACTGGGCTGCAGGGACGTGTCGGAATCGCGAAACACCTCGTACGCCCAGCTGTCGCCGAGACTGTAAGGCCAGCCCGGATAGCCATCGTATCCTGAATAGGTCGAGACGGTGATTGCGGTGTTGACTATCGGCAGGTTGATCTGCATGGCCTCCTCACGGAGGATACGAAGGTCTTCCTGGCTCCGCCATATCTCGACGGTCGCCAGGGTGACTTTCGTGGAACCGACGATTATGGCGTTGGCCTTTCGCTCCGGCAGCGGATCCATCACGGTCACTGTGTAGAAGCAGGTATCTGAGCCGATGGCCACGTCGGTCTCGGCGACCTTCAGGGTGTACGTGCTCT
>JAUVSF010000553.1 GCA_030597245.1 Acidobacteriota bacterium | reverse complement strand
TCGCAACGAGCGGGAGCGACGGATACTCGCCCGGCTACCGAGCCTTCGGGTCGTCGGGAGAGCCTCGTATTCACTCGTGTGGGGGAAAAGTGAGATTAGTTTACAACGATGTGGCCTGCAATTACCAGAGAGATTCTGCAAAGTTTCACGAATGTCAAATGTCAAATGTCAAGTGACAAGTGTCAAATGAGCTTAGAACCCGATCAATCGTCCTGGCTTTCGATGGAATCTGGCCTGCACGCGGAGTCAGCGGGACCCAGGTCCAAAGTGGGAAAAGGGGACAGGCTGAAATGGCACTTCCCGGTCGCCGAATTGAGGTTGGCTGATGCATCCCGGAGCGGATCAATACTTCACATCAATCCTGGCTACACCGGGGACAGTACGTGCCACTTGCCTCACGTCATCCACATGTTCGAGATCGTCCGAGGTCATCCAGATGGAAACAACGTCGCCTTTGGCCTTGATATCTTTGACTTTAGCCGCCGGTATTTCCATTGCCAGGCAGGCCCGAACGTCGCTAGCGAGTGCGAACTCTCTCAGAGCGACCTGGTGTTCGGGAGTGAAGTCAAAACAGGAATGCTCCCTCACCATTGATGCGATGATCGTCGAGGCTTCCTCCACATTCAAAAGACGCCCGAGATTAAAGACCATGTCGTAAAGGGAAGGGTCCTCCCAATCGACCCCATACAGAGCATAGGTCCATTTCTTTCGCTGTTGGTCCATCTTGCGAATATGAGTTGCGGCAGCCTTACGGGTCATGCCAAGGCGTTCCTGCGCCAGCTTTAGTCGAAGATCTACGGATGCGATGATGCGGATTCGAAAAATGGGGCTCGCATCGCTTAAGAGCAGGTGCCCGACATACCCATGATAAACGACTCTGCCCTCCTTCACCTGGTTAGCGAGAGCTGCCTGCAACATGGATAGATAAACATACTTGTGATAAGCGATCAGTCGATCAAAGAGTGAAGGAGGTTCCAACAGAGTTTCTCGCAATCTCTGCGGTTCAACACCTGCCACGGCCGCTTTCTCGACGATCACTTCTCTGTCGATACAGCGGTAACCCAACTTCTTTGCAAGAGACTCCGCAAGTAGTTCCCCCCCCAGAAACGACCCTTTGGATATTACGATAACCGACATTTCGTCACCTCTACAGTTGCCAAACTCCTGTTCCGCCGGCCACTAACGCCTTCCGCCTCCGGCTGAGTTAAGGCCTGAGATGGAGAGACATGGCTCAAACTCAGCGACCAAAACAGTGAACGGGACTTACAACCTATGCTAAACCGGTACGGCCAAAGAGGCAATGAGAATACTGGTGAAGAGGCATTCGCGCTGTAGAGATTTCTGAGTCCGTTGAAGTACCGGGTACCAGTGACAAGTGACAAATGACAAATGACAAATGACAAGTGACGGACCTGTCCTCCATAGCTCGAAGAGCGAAGGAGGATGCCGGATGCCAATAAGAATGCTGTTCTTTGGGGCTGACATTTTCTTGGTGTGCTTGGTGCCTTGGTGGCAAATCTTCTTCTGCCGGAGTTACCGATCACCGATCACCGGCATTTGGATGTGGCCAAAACATAGGTAACACTTTAGGTTCAGGACATCGGTGACACTTTCTTGATTATCGATCATTGTGAGTCTTGCGGAAAGGGGCAACGGCGAAGCCGGATGGTATCCCGAGCCCCGCCTCGCGGGGCGATATGCGCAGAGCCCAGGGCGAGTGCCCGACGAAGGAGGGCCAGCCCTGGGTTGCCAACGAA
The DNA here is from genome assembly GCA_030597245.1 of Acidobacteriota bacterium. GTDB lineage: Bacteria > Acidobacteriota > UBA6911 > RPQK01 > JAPXNP01 > JAUWTT01. Next base: position 1,820 of record JAUVSF010000553.1, on the reverse strand, counting down.
ACCTCTATTGGAGTCCCGCCTTGCGGGACGGCATGAACTTCGCAGATCAGCCTTGTTCCAACGTCAGGGAAAGGGTGGAGCATCCGGAGCATGTCTTATCCGCTCGTCTTCTCCGTTAGACTCCCAGGTTCACCATCGGCGTTTCTGTCAAGTTCGGGGTGAATTCGACCTGGTTCCTCCCCCTTACAACTGTTCTTCAACAACTGACGGCTATTTTCTGGGGTAGACTTCTTTGCTCGCCTCTGGCAAGCCGCTCTGCGACTGCGTTTCCCCACAGTGCGATTGGCTCTGGTGAAAGATAATCCTGTCGATTGTTAAGCTTGACCCCTCTGAGGGACTCCTGGGCTCTTTGACTCTTCTGGAGTTCCGTTTTCTTCGACTAGCAGCTATCTTAGAAACTCAAACTGATCGTTACGGTTCAACTATGCTTCTTCAGCGCATTCTATCCAGCTTGTGTTTAGTCATTCTGGCTGTTCCGTTTCTCGCCTGCTCCGGTGAAAGTAGTCAGGGTCAGCGTCCGGTGGTTTCTCCGCGTCCCAATATCATCCTGATGATGGCCGATGACCTGGGTTGGGGCGACGTGGGGTATAACGGGAATGAACTGATCCAGACGCCATCAATCGACAAACTGGCACGAAACGGTATCCGCTTCAACCGATTCTATGCGGCCGCTCCGGTCTGCTCACCCACCCGGTTCAGTTGCCTGACCGGACGGCATCCCCAGCGGGCCGGTATCTTCTCCGCCAACGTGGGGCACCTGCCAAGAGAAGAGCTCTCCTTATCTGAATTGCTCAAAGCGGAAGGCTATATCACCGGTCATTTTGGCAAATGGCACCTGGGCACACTTACTACCGAGGAGGTGGATGCCAACCGTGGAAGGCCTGGTGACTCCAGTCATTACTCTCCTCCCTGGGAGAACGGCTTCGCAGTCTGCTTTTCAACTGAATCCAAGGTGCCCACCTGGGATCCGATGGTGACACCTTCCACCGATGCCATGGATATCGGGGACCGGACACCCGGAGAACCCTTTGGAACCGCCTTCTGGGAGGGTCAGGAGCTGCAGGCCACCGAAAACCTTGAGGGTGATGCTTCCCGCATCATTATGGACCGGGCCGTTCCCTTCATCGAAACGGCAGCCGACGATGGCGTTCCCTTCCTGGCTGTCATCTGGTTTCATACACCTCACCTCCCGACGTTAACCGGCGAAGAGTATCGGCTGCTGTACAACGAAGAATCGGTCGATATCCAGCATTTCTATGGAGCCGTTTCTGCCATGGACCGGCAGATTGGCAGGCTTCATGATCTTTTGCAGGAACGTGGTCTGGAACAGGACACAATCTGGTTCTTCACCAGTGACAATGGGCCGGAAGGCGCTACTCAAGAAGCTCGGACCCAGGGCAGCACCAAGGGACTGCGAGGGCGGAAGCGCAGCCTCTACGAGGGCGGTATCCGGGTGCCGGGTTTCCTCCATTGGCCATCCGGAATTCCGGAACCCAGAGAGATGGATATGCCTGTGTCCACCAGTGACTACTTCCCTACTATCCTCGATGTCTTGCAGGTCACTTCTCCCCATAGCGTAACGCCTATCGACGGTACCAGCCTTCTGCCTTACATCAACGCCGACCGGGAGACACGGAACCGTCCAATTCCCTTTGAATTCAAAGACCAACTGGCACTGGTCGATGATCGATTCAAACTCTACAGTAGTGACGGTGGGAGGAGATTTGAACTCTACGACATCGTGGAAGATCCCGAAGAAACAAACGATGTCGCTACCGAATACCCTCGGATAGTCGAACAGATGAAACTGCGGCTGATGG